>DATNDS010000095.1:0-3379 GCA_035553215.1 Gemmatimonadaceae bacterium | reverse complement strand
GCACATCCAGCGCGTGTCGCAGGAGGTGCTCAATGTGGAGGAAGGGTCGCTCTATCCGGCGCTGCAGCGCATGCAGGTGAAGGGGTGGCTCAGCTCCGAATGGAAGCAGACGCCCACCCGGCGCCGCGCGCGCTACTACCGACTTACCGCGGCAGGGCGGAAGCGACTCGGTGTGGAGACCTCGGGCTTCCGCGAGATCATCCTCGCCATCACGCGCGTGTTGCAGGCGGAGTGAGGACCGGCGCATGCTCGCGCTCCCCGCGCAGCTTCACGCATTCTGGCGCCGCCTGACGAATCGCTGGCGCGACGACGGGCAGAGCGCCGCGACCGCCGAGGAAATCGCGTTCCACGTGGACATGCTCACGCGCGACAAACTGGCGGCCGGCATGACACCGCGGGATGCACGCAATGCCGCCATCCGTCGCTTCGGCAATCGGGCGCGCACCGGCGAGGACAGCCGCGACGCCTGGGGCGTTCGAGCGCTGGAGATCGTTGTTCAGGACGTGCGATACGCCGCCCGCACCCTGTCCAATGACCCGCGATTCACGCTGACGCTGATCCTGACGCTCGCGGCGGGCATTGGGGCCACCGTCGCCACGTTCGCCGTCGTCAACGGTGTGCTGCTTCGCTCACTGCCGGTACGGGATCAGAGCCGGCTCCTCGTGATGGCAACCGGCCACCGGAACGGGCCGCATGCGAGCGTCGGCGTGGCGCTCAATTTCGGCGACCTCCGGGATTTCGCCGCGCAGAGCCGCGCGCTCGGCGCGGTGGCCGGGGTGCCGCCCGTGGTCGGTACGGTGCCGCCCTTCACGGCCTATGATGGTGACCGCTCCGTCTCGCTTGCCATCATGGAGGTTACGGGGAACTTCTTCCAGGTCCTGGGCATGCGCGCGGCGCGTGGCCGAATGTTGACTGCGGATGACGACGCACGGGGAGCAGCGCCCGTGCTGGTGCTCAGTGATATCGCCTGGCACCGCGAATTCGGCGGCCGTCCCGACATTGTTGGCCGCGCGATTCACCTCGGTACCAAGGCCTTCACGGTGGTGGGCGTGGCCCCGCCGGCCTTCAGCTATCCCGGGCATTCCGATGCCTGGATGTCATTTGCCACCATGATGCGGTCGTATGGTCACGATCCCGGGCCGGGCGATGGCTGGTTCGACGTGATCGCGCGGCTTCGTCCGGGCGCGACCGCGGTACAGGCCCGTCACGAATTCACCGCCTTTCTGCAACGCCTGAAGCTTCCGAATGGCGGAGACTCCGCGTCGCGGCGCGGAATCGTCACCAGCTACAGCGAGGCGATAACGGGTGACATCCGCCCACCGCTCGTCATTCTGTCGGTGGCCGTCGCGCTGCTGCTGGTGATCACGTGCACCAACGTCGCCGGCCTGGTGCTCGGCAAAGGGCTGGCGCGCACCGGCGAAATGGCCGTGCGTTCCGCGCTGGGCGCGAGCCGCGGCCGGATCATCGCGCATCTCATGATCGAGAATGTGCTGCTTGGCGTGGCGGGTGGGACAGCGGGAACGCTGGTCGCATGGTTGGCGCTGCGCATCACGATCGCCCTCGCACCATCCGGACTCGAGCGCTTCGATCAGATCCGGTTTGACGGCAGCGCGCTGGCCTTTGCGCTGCTGCTCACGGTCGGCGTCATCCTGGCGTTTGGGCTTGTCCCGGCGCGCGCGGCGGCGTCGGCGCAGCTCGACGCACGGCTTCGTCGTTCCAGCCGCGCGGTGGGGTCACGCAGCGTCGCCCTGCGCGCTCGCGGAGCGCTTGTCGTGGTGCAGCTCGCGCTCGCGCTCGTGGTACTGGCCGGCGGCGGCCTCCTGGTGCGGAGTCTCGCCCGCGTGCAGCACGTCAGCTTCGGATTCCGCGCGGATCACCTGCTCTTTCTCATCATTACCGAGGCCAGGGGAGGTGGCGAGGGGAGCGCAGCCGAGGCGCGCCATACCATGGTGATGAACGAGCTCGCGGAACGACTGCCATCGGTGCCGGGCATCATGTCCGCGACCGTGACGTGGATCGTTCCCTTCTCCGTTCTGGAAGGCGCCAACGGGTACACCGAACATTTTGACCGGGAAGGTCAGACCATCGACGAGGGCATGCAGAGCCCGATCGCAGGGGAGGATATCGCATCCGACAGCTACTTCACGACGCTCGGTATACCGATTGTGCGCGGACGCTCCTTTGGCGCGGTGGATGACCCGCCATCGCCGGAGGTGGCTGTGGTGAGCCAGTCGTTCGCGAGCGTCGCGTGGCCGGGTCAGGATCCATTGGGCAAGCGGTTTCGGGCCGTCAATCCCGAGGGAGGAGTGGGGGCCTGGCGCACGGTCGTGGGAATTGCCGGCGACACCCGGTATCGCGACGTCACGGCGGTGCAACCGATGATCTACATCCCGGTGCGACAGAGCGGACCGGGCGCGATCATGGCGGTGCGAACGAAGGTGCCTCCGCTCAGCGTGCTGCCCGGCATCCGGAATACACTCGCTGGACTCGACCAGGGGTACAGCGTGGACCATGCGTATGCCATCAACGACTTGCTTGACGTGGCGCTGGCTCGTCCACGCTTTCTCGCGGCGGTACTCTCGGCACTCTCCGCCTGCGCGGTGCTGCTTGCGGCAGTGGGTCTCTTCGGTGTGCTGGCGGCAGTCGTCCGGCAGCGCGCGCACGAGATTGGCGTGCGCATGGCGCTCGGCGCGACACCGGCGGCAGTGAGGGCGCTCGTCTTTCGGCAGGCGGTAGTACTGGCCAGTGCCGGCCTCATGATCGGCCTCACCGTGGCACTGCTTTCGACGCGCGTCCTGCGGGCGCAGCTCTTCGACGTGAGTCCGACAGATCCGGTCACGCTCGTAGCGACCGCGGTCGGGCTCCTGGTGATCGCGGGCCTGGCTGCGTATCTGCCTGCCCGGCGCGCGACGCGCATTGATCCGATCAGTGTGCTCCGGGCGGAGTGACCGCCAACACCAGTCCCGCCATTACCAGCTACCAGCCACCTCGTCAGAAATTCTCCCACGAAAACCCGCTCATCACGTACTCCAGCCGCTTCTTCGCGAGATCGAGTCGCAGCACGACCGTGCCACCCACGCGATCCGCGTGACCGAGTGCCGCAACGTCATCGACACCATCGCCGTCGGCGTCGAAGGCGCGAATGGCGTCGTGCGCCCTGAAGCGGCGGTCGAGCACGGCCAGCGGGATCACGGCGCCCGCGGAATCGAGCAGCACCGCGCTCTCGCGCACGAATGCAGCGGCGTCGCCCGATGCATTCACGAAGAGCAGCACGCGTGCGGGCCCGAAGCACCCCATGGCCTGCGACGCGTGCACCCGCTCCGACTTGATCGCGCTGGGGGGCCATCCCGCGGTGTCGGCCTGCACGAGCTTCGTGAGC
>DATNDS010000094.1:0-55449 GCA_035553215.1 Gemmatimonadaceae bacterium | reverse complement strand
ACGCAGCGCGTGGTCCTCGACGCCGTCGAGGCGCGCTATCCGATGCTGCGCGGCGCGATCCGCGACCACGACACGCTCAAGCGACGCGCGTTCGTGCGCTTCTACGCGTGCGAGCAGGACCTGTCGCACGAGTCGCCGGATGCGTCGCTCCCCGAGGAAGTCGCCGAGGGGAAGGAGCCGCTGCTCATTGTGGGAGCGCTGGCTGGAGGGTAGCGGGAGTTCCGTGCCCGGAAGCTGGTTGGTCTCGTGTGCGTTGGCACGGAGGCGCGCTGCGAGATGACGCATCAGCCTCCGGCTCAGGCACATCCTCGCAGGGCCGAGTCCGTCGCTCGGTCTGTCAGTAGCTAGCGCTCTCGCTACATCGAAAGTACAATCATCAAGACGCGCTCGATCGGTCGCGCTGACGAACTTTGCGGCATGACTAATCACGTGTGGCGCCGATGCCGGCGCCTGGATCCAGCAATGGAGTCCGCCCGATGCAGTGGCCTGCCCTCCGCTCGCTCAATATGACTCGGCGGCACTTCGAGCGATGTGCTCGAAGCGCCCTGGTCGGCGCCGTATTGGCGTGCTCCGACGCAAGCACGTCACCGCCTCCCCCCCCGCCGCCGCCACCACCCATCGCCCTGGTAGCGTTCTTCCAGCCCGCGCAAGCCGAGCCGGGCGGCACTGACACGCTCTTCATCGAGCTTGCACGTTCAGTCGACCCTTTGCCCTTACGCGTCGTCGTCGTGTTTAGCGGCATTGCGCAGGGCGCCGACAGCACAATCGTGCCAGGCGACGTCAGCGAGCTCTTTGCATCTTTTGTCGTCCCGCACCCTGTGTCCGACGGCGATCTGGTCGCCACGGTCAGTCTTCCTGATAGCCGTGCGTCCACGACTGCTACGCTCCGGGTCCAGGACCTGGACGCGCCGTATGTCGAGGGGGTGTTGAGCCAATTCGGCTCGCCGCGCATGCCTGGCATGCCGCCTGGTGATTTTCTGCTCCGCGCAGGCAGCACGCTGCAAGTACAGGTAGAGGGCGTCGACAACAACGCCGTCGCCTGGCTGGGCTATGCGGTTGGCGATCCGCTGAATGTGCGCGATTCCGCCGAGGTGTTCCCCGTGTCCGCGTCGGCGACGAGAACTCTCTCGCTCCAAGTGCCTGCTGACGCAGCGGGAACAATGACGACCGTGCGCGTCTTCGCGCGGGATTTGGGCGGGAGGCTGACGGAGGACACGCTCCCTGCAGCGCCGGTGTATCGCGTGATCGACAAGCCGATCCGCAGTGTGCGGCTCGACGGCGAAGTGCGGGATATTGCATGGGATCCCAAGCGTAACGTGCTGTACCTCTCGGAGCCCGGCAAGGCACAGGTCGCTGTTCTCTCCCTCGAATCATTGAGCTACCTGGCTCCTATTCCGCTCTCCATCCGGCCGGCGGGGCTTGATCTCTCGGTCAGCGGCGATTCCTTGCTGATTGCACTGCATGGGAGCCCGTATCTCGGCGTGGTCAACCTGACAACCTATCCGTTGCGCGTCGACACATTGCGCGTGCACTACACGCCGGACGGGAGTCTCCTCGCGGGTGACTCTCTGGCTGTGACTCCGTTCGTCGAAGACGTGCGGATCGCCGCTGATGGCCGCGCGATCGTGTCGTTGGCAAACCCGAACCTGGGCTACGACTACAAGACCGAAGCCGACCACGTGGTCACGATCGATCTCGCAACGGGAGTCCAGCAAGTCGCCTACACCGGCTACGGCGGCCCGTCGCTGCCAATCGCTCGCACGACGGATCGGAAGTCTGTGCTCGTGATGAACGCGGGCGCCGAGGGCAGCACATCCAGTGACGCTCGGCGGTATGATGCGACGACGCATCTGTTCAGTGCGCCAACAGGTAACTCACCTTATCTGGTTACTGCCTTGGCGGGCTCGGTGTCGCAGGACGGGAATTTCTATCTTCTCGGTGCTACTCTCTACGACGCGAATCTCAAGGCTCTCGTGACCATGGCGCCGGCCGGGTATCAATCAGAGCGTTCGGCCATCTCCCCTGACGGAGCGAATGCGTACTTCGCACGCGCCGAATACAACCCTTCAGATTCCGCACCTGACACGGCGCGAGCGTACTATCTCCGTTACGCTTTGCCGACAGGCCAGCTCAAAGAATTCGTGCGAACACCAGAGGTCGGAGAGCAACTCTTTGCGATGCCGGATGGCAAGACGCTGATTGCGACTGGTCTTACACAACTCATGCTCATAGACCTGCAGGATAGCACGGGAATTTTGGAGGCGCGACGCGAGGCGCCAAGCCCGCGAGCCGAACCGCACGAAATCGCGATCGGGAGAGGTGTTCCACGATCGGGCGCCGAGACGCCGACAATCACCACAGTGCTGAGACAGCGGGCTCCAACGACAAAGCACTGAGGACTGCTCCGATATGCCTACGCCATAACCTCTCTTGCTGCTATCCTGCTGCCCGGCTGTTCGAGACCGCAGCGCTGCGACGCGAGCTGAACTGCACGAAGAAGGCTGCAGGAACTTCATTGGGCAGCGCGATGTCCTTCACGTAGGAGTGCCGACGGTGATCGTCACGACGCTCACAGGGCGCAAATTGTCCGGTCGCACATGATGTGCGCTGCAGTCTCTGACGGCGCTGAGGACGCTGGTGGCCACTGCCCTCACACTTGGCTCTACACTCACCGCATTCTAACTGGTACCTCTCGCCGAGTAGGCCGTCAAAAAAAACAGCACGAACGATTGCCTCGCACTTCGCCCACCCACCCTCAGGGAAACCCGAAACTTAACAGCACGCCAGCCACGCTCACCGATGACAGTGACGCGCTGAGCGATTCGCCACCCTGGCTCGCACTCTGCGGTTCCGACTGGGTGATATCGATGCTCGCCTGCATCGTTGCCTGCGTGCAGGTCACACCCGTCGTGGCCTGGAACGCAATGCAGTCGCCGCCGGGCGTACCGATCGCCATCGATGCGGTGCCCGCGGTCGCCCGCCACGCGAGCAGTGAGTTGTCGGAGACGCGGAAGAGATGGCCGGTGAACACGATGCCGCTCGACGCATCGCCGAAGGATCCCGACGCTGCTTGTGGTGTCGTCGGTCCGTCGCCCGGTGCGTAGCCATCCACGATGATGAAGTCCGTGGGGTTCGCCGGATCGTTGAAGGCAATGAAGTCGAAGGTCGTGAAGCTCGTCGCGCCGTTGGAGAATGCGCGCTGCAGACCCACGGCGTAGAATGGACCGGCCCCGAGATCAGTCGTGATGTCAACCGGGTCCGCCTCGGCGCCCGCCTGCAATACCACCGATACCGAATCAGCCAGAAACGCAAGCTCGGGAAATACCGGCGCCAGCTTCGTGACCTGGGACTCGAGCGCGGCGACCTCGGCCTGCGTCAGATGGATCGGCTGGCCGCTGACGGGGCCTGTCGAGTCGCCCGAGCATCCGCCGAGCAGCACCGTGATGCCAGCAAGACCACAAACGAGCGAAATCCTCATGGTGACCTCCTCCGGTTGGGAGATCGGTGCCCGCATCGGCTCCGATCGCGGTAGCGAAGAACCTATACTGTGTCCAGGAGAGGAGTTCCGGGAGAACCTTGCGGGAGGTGGGGCCAAAGGGGGCAAGGGGCAGCCCCTCGGCCCCCTTGGCCCCCCTCCCCCTCTCAGAACACGTAGCTGAGCGTGAGGCCTCCGTAGTAGCTCGCCTTGTACGGCGCTGGAATGATGTAGCCGTCGCCGCGCCCGCCATCCTGGGCCTGGGCGACGCCGTTGTAGTTCGGACCGACGAACAGAAAGCTGTACGCGGTGCTTCCCGTTAGGTTGTCACCGCCGGCCGAAACATCCAGCAGCCAGTGGCGCGTCACCTGCCGCTTGAGTCCCACCTTGGCGCCGAGCAGATCGTATGAACGAACATACGTCGAGTTGTCGAACGTCACGGGCACCTTGTCGACGTACTGATACGTGCCGTTGAAATACGCGCCGGAGTTCGAGGCGAGATCCACGCCGGCGTTCATCATGTTGCGCGGCACGCGCGGCACGGCGTTGCCGGAGAAGTCCACCGTGTTGGCGTCGTTGTTGTTGTCGCTGCGGAAGTCAATGAAACGCGATTTGGTGTAGCTGTACGAGATCCACGGGCGTAAGAGTGACAGCGGCTGATCGGGATGATCAATCGCCGCGTAGCTCAGCGACAGTTCGACACCCTGGTCGCGCTGCTTGCCGGCGTTCGTCGTGAACGTGACGGAGTTCGACGTCTCGCTCACGAGCTTGTCCGTGTTCTCCACGTCGAACAGCGCGATCTGGCCGGTGAGCCGGCTGTCCAGCACACTCCCCTGCGCGCCGAGTTCGTACTGTACGGCGCGCTCGGGCTTGAGCGAGAGATCCACGCTGCCGTCGTTCGCGATGGTGTTGCTCAGGAGCGGCGGCGTGATGCCGGAGCTCACGCTGGCGTAGAGCGATGCTCTGCCGCCAAGCTGCCGGGACACCGCTATCCGCGGTGTGAACTCCGCGTCGAACGACCGCTCCTGCACCTGCGTCGTATCGAAGAGCTGGTTGTTCACCAACATGTTGCGAATGCCGAACCGGTTCTTGTTGAGGCTCGCGCCCACGGTCAGCGTCAGGGCACTTGGCAGCGTGAAATTCCATTCGGTGTAGAGCGAGGCGGTGGACGCATAATTCTCCTGATCAGTGGGGCGCTCCGGGAACGGAGGTGCCGGAATGATGAACACGCCATTCGTCGAGAGGTTCGAGCGCTGCAGCGACACGCCGAGCGTACCGGTGATGCCCACGCGCCCCGCGCGGCCGTTATAGCCGAACGCCGAACGCAGACCAAAGTTGAACTGGTTGACATCGGTGAAGCCGTGCGCGAAGGGCTGCCCCGACGTGCGCCCGATTCCGAACACCGTGGTCTGATTGGTGAACTGATCGCTGAAGCGATAGTGGTCCGTTACACCCGCCATGAAGCTGTTGACCCGGATGTGCGAGTCGTTGGCGAGGTACGCCGCATTGCTCTCCGGAATGCGATTGTAGAACGATGTGCTGTCAATCTCGCCCGCGAGCTCCTCGAACGAGCGGTTGTAGGAGAAGTACGCCGACACGAGCTGATTTACGCCGACATTGAAGTCGCCGCTGGCACGCAGGTAATCCTTGTTCGATGCGCTGTGCGGCCGAAACGAGTCGTACCGCTGATGCCCGTAATTGAGCGCGATGTCCGAGCTGCTCGTCGCGGTCTGCAACGAGGTGTTGCTCCGGAACAGTCCGTTGCTGCCTCCCAGAATCTGCTGGCTGACGCTCGTCTGGTCCGGCGTGGGGCGCGCCGTGGTGAGCAACACTGTACCGCCGATGGCGCTGCCGAACTGGCTCGACGCCGGTCCCTTGATGACTTCGACGGTGCCGAGCGTGGCGTAGTCGATGTCATCCAGCACGGTGGCGCCGGTCGCATCGGTGACGGGAATGTCGTTCAGGAACACCTGGTAGCCGAGCCCGTTGGAGTTCGGGCTGTTGCCGCTGGTGCTCGGGTAGTAGCCGCGAATGGTGATGCGCGCGCCACCCCATGGCGTGCGCGATTGCATGAACACCCCCGGCACGGTGTTGATGGAACTCTCCAGAGTCAGCCCGCTGGAGCGATCGAGATCGTGTTGCGTGAGAATCGCCACGGAGGGCGCCGGTCGCTTCGCCACGATCTCCACGCCAGGCAGCTTGACCGCCGACGGCGTGAGGCGGATGCGCAGGACCTTGCTCGCATCGGTCACGGGAATTTCCGCGGTGGCATAACCCAGGCTGGTCACCGTAATGCCGGAGATCGCCGCACCCGCGGTGAGTGTGAAGGCACCTGCCTCGTTGGTTACGGCGCCCGTGGACGTCCCGGTCATGAGCACCGTGGCACCCGGAATGGGTGCGCCGGTCTGCCGGTCGACAACGGTGCCGCGCAGGGACGTCTGGGCGGCGAGAGCGGCGGGCATGACGAACATCAGCAGGGCGGACACGAATCTCTGCATGCGGCAGTTCCTTGATCGGCGTAGACAGGTGGCATCCGTGGTCCACGCGGAGTCCGGAGACCCGGCACGCGAAACGGCCTTGCAGATGCGTACACGAAAGATGGACACGATGGAGGCGGTGTCCATGCCCGTTCCACTACGAACAGGTCGCGACGAATGTTGACGTTCTATGTTTCGGCGCTGCCGGCTCGCTTGCGCATCAATTCCCGCTCCTGCGCGTTCTGCGTGAGCGCGGCGGCGCGCAGAAATTCGGCTCGCGCTTCGTCCACCCTGCCGAGCTTCTCCAGCAGATCACCCCGCACCGCGGGAAGCAGGTGATAGTTCCGGAGCGCCGGCTCCGTCGTCAGCGGGTCGACGATCTCGAGTCCCGCGGCGGGCCCGAACGCCATGGCGTGGGCGACGCCGCGATTCAGTTCCACCACGGGCGATGGGGTGCGCTGCGCGAGCGCATCGTAGAGCCCGGCGATGCGCAGCCAGTCCGTGTCCTCCGCCACGCGCGCCCGCGCGTGACACGCCGCCATCGCGGCCTGCAGCGCGTACGCGCCAGGTGTACCGCCCTGCGATTCGGCGCGCGCGAGCGCGGTGAGCCCGCGCCGGATGAGCAACTGGTCCCAGCGCGAACGGTCCTGATCGAGCAACAGCACCGGCTCGCCCGACGGACCGGTGCGCGCGCGCAGTCGCGACGCCTGAATTTCCATGAGCGCCACGAGCCCGTGCACCTCCGGCTCCGCGGGCGCGAGCTCGGCGAGCGTGCGACCGAGGCGCAACGCCTCCTCGCACAGTGACGGTCGTGTCCAGTCACTGCCCGCGGTGGCCGTGTAGCCCTCGTTGAAAATCAGATAGATGACCTCGAGGACGCTCGCGAGTCTGCGCTCGCGCTCGTCGGCGCGCGGCATCTCGAAGGGCACGTGCGCCTCCGCGAGCGTGCGCTTGGCCCGGACGATCCGTTGCTGGATCGTTGGCGTGGACACGAGATACGCGCGAGCGATTTCCTCGGTCGTCAGACCACCGAGCAGCCGGAGCGTGAGCGCCACACGCGCTTCGGCGGACAGCACGGGATGGCAGGCCGTGAAGATCAGCCGGAGGAGGTCATCCCCAATGGAATCGTCGAGTGAGTCGACGAGATCCGGTTCAGGACTCTCCTGCTGATCCCGCAGTTCATTGCCGAGCTGTTCGTGCTTGCGCTCGAGCAGTTTGTTCCGGCGCATGGCATCGATCGCCCGATGCTTCGCGGTGGCCATGAGCCAGGCGCCCGGGTTGTCCGGAATGCCCGACTCAGGCCACTTCTCGAGCGCGGCCACGAGCGCATCCTGCGCGAGATCCTCGGCGAGCCCCACGTCGCGCACGATGCGCGCGAGCCCCGCGATGAGGCGCGCCGATTCGATCCGCCAGACTGCGTCGATGGCGCGATGGGTGTCGGATGCCGTCACGGCATCCAATCACACCAGCCGCGCCGCCGCGTGCAAGTCCCCGCGAGCAGTCAGGTCGTCACGCGCTCGCGCCGCGCGAGACTTCCGCGTGCCGTGCGTGCGCCGAGCGGGCATCATACGCCGGCTCGTCGTGCATGAGCCGGATTTCACTTTCCCCTTCTCCCGTCAACGCCAGGAATCGCTTGGTCAACGCAATGGCTTCCTCCATGGATTTCACATTGAGGATCGCATAGCCCGCGATCAGCTCCTTGCTCTCAGTGAAGGGCCCGTCCGTGAGCGTGAACTTCCCGTTCGAAATCCGGACACGGGCACCCCTGGCACTGGATTGCAGTCCGTCGGTGGCAATCAGCACGCCGGCCTTCGCCAGATCTTCTATGAACTGTCCCATCGCCGCCATTTCTTCCTGCGTGGGCGGCACATCGCTCTCACGGCCCGGCTTGTAGAGTGTCATGACTCGCATGCGTCCGTCTCCTGTTTCGGCGTTGTCCGGGATTACTGCTGCTGCCGCGAGGCGATCGCCGCGCGCTGGCGCTCCTCCTGCTCGCGGAGCTCGGGCGTGAACTCGCTCCCCAAGTCTTCTGCCTCGAAGACCTGGCGAATCTCGATGTCGGAGTCACTCTCGAACGGGTTGGGGCAGCGCTTGACCCATTCGATCGCCTCCTCCTTCGATTTGACCTGGATGAGCCAGAAGCCCGCAATCAGCTCCTTGGTTTCGGCGAATGGGCCATCGATCACCGTGCGCTTCGAGCCCGAGAATCGCACGCGCGCACCGTTGGCGCTCGTCTGCAGTCCTTCCATCGCGAGCAGCACGCCGGCCTTCACGAGCTCATCGTTGTACTTGCCCATGGCCGCCAGCAGCTCCTTGCTGGGCAGCTTGCCCGCCTCGCTATCGGCGTTGGCCCTGACCATCACCATGAATCGCATTGATCGGCCTCCCTACGGGTACAGTGTGGATTCTGCTTCTATGTGTACGTCGAATGAGGGAGGGGGAGATCGACACCGCCGGTGGCGCGCCACCGGCGGTGCGGGAAGCGGCGCGCTCCGCGCGCCTGCGGGAAGCGCCCCGCTGGCCTGCGGCCATGGGGCTGCGGGAAGCGGGCGACTCCCTTCGGGAGCGCCCTGCGGGAAGCGGCTGGCGGGCCGGAGGCCCGCAGCCTGCGCGGGAATGGGCAATCGGGAATGGGGAATCGATAGAGCGGGCGTAGGGCGTGTCGCAGCCGCGCTTCGCGCGGCGCTTCCCGCAGGGCGCTCCCGACAGGGAGCCGCCCGCTTCCCGCAGCCAGCCGCAAGGCTGGCGCTTCCCGCAGGTCGCCTTCGGCGACCGCTTCCCCGCAGCGCAGCGACGCGAAGCGGAGCGCGCTGCCCCGCTAGCGCGTCGCGACCACGATCTCTCCCCGCCGTCCGTCCAGCGTCCACTCTACCCGTCGCAGATACTGCTGCACATCCGGATGGCGCAGCGGGAACACGGTCTGCGTCTTCACGACGAACACGCCGTCGTTCGTCATGAGCGTGGGAATGGGGAAGCCGTGCGCGGCGTCGAGGCGGCCGGACTTGCGCAGGAGCATCCGGCCGGCCAGCGGGTTGAACGTGGGGGCGAGACGCGCGAGGAGGTCGAGTCCAATGGTGGCGCGCTCGGGCGTACGTTGCGCAGCCAGCGTCACCGGCAGGTCGTGCAGCGTGAAGGCACCCAGGCGCACGATCAGCGCCACGGCTGCGGGCGCGCGCGCGATGCGCTCTCCGTCGGACGCGGCGAAGAGGCGAAGCGCGCGATCGTGCGCGAACGACGTGTCGAGCACGAGACCTCGGGCGCGGCCATCGATCGTCGCGAGCACGCGGCGCGTCCCGATCCGCAGCTCGACCTGACCGAGCAGGTCCGTGTCGGTCACGCGGTAGGCGACGACGGCCGTATCAGGGCCGTCCACCGATGACGGGTGGTCGCGCAGCCATTCGGCGCGCTTGCGTTCGGCGGCCGACAGCGGGCTCGCCGGCAACACCGCGAGTGATGCCCAGTCGTCGAGTCCCTCGTACACCGGTGCGAGGTCGCGCGCGATGCGCGCGGCATCGCCGCCAAAGTAGCGAGCCTCTTCCATGAGCACGGCGCCGACACGCAGCGCGCCGCGTTCCGCCAGGTAGCGGCCCAGCGCCAGCCGTGTGGCGGGATTCCGCGGATCCTGTTGCACGGCGTCGTAGTAGAGCGACTCGGCCGCAAAGACGCGGCCGGCATTCAGCAATCGGTCCGCGCGCAGCACGAGCACGGGAACGTTCGCCTGTGTGGCAGCTTGCGCGGACGCCTGTGCGGACGCCTGCGCGTGCAGCGGTGCACGGGACGCACACAGCAGCACGACCGTCATGACGACGCACGCCACGCTGCATAGGGCGCGCACCATGCCACGGGCCGCTCGGTCAGCGTTCCGCGAAGCTGGCGAGTACGGTGATGTCCGGATCGAACACGAGTGACGCGGGAGCGGCATTGAGTCGGAGCGGAAGCGTGATGTGCTGCGAGCGCTCCGCGCGCACCGCGATGGTGGCACGACTGGAATGCCCGGCGGCGTTGCGCACCTCGACGGTGAGCGGAAACCGATAGGGCGGAAAGCGGGAGCCCTGATCGATCTCCACAATGACTCGATGGGTCGCCCGGTCGTAACGCCAGCTCGTCGTCAGCTCGGCGTACCCCGGGCGCCTCACCCACTCGTCGAAGAACCACCCGAGCGAGTTCCCGCTCGCACGCTCGAGCGCGACGCGCAGATCGTCCGTGCGCGCGTTCCCGTTCCTGTGCGCCAGGTAGTACGCGCGCACGCCGCGAAAGAACGCCGAATCACCCAGCTCGGAGCGCAACATGTGCAGCACCCAGCCACCCTTCTGATAGCTGTTCGAGTTGAGCAGCTTGAGGTAGTCGGTCTCCACGGTGTCGCGCACCGCGCGCGCCGCGGTCACGGGCGACGCGATGATCTCGCGGCGCATCGCCGCCATCCCCGCGCGAAACGCGCTGTCGCCCTGCGTGTGCTGCGTCCACAACTCGGCCCAGTAGGTCGCGAATCCCTCCGACAGCCAGAGATCGGCGAACGTCTCCTCGGTGACCGCATCACCGAACCACTGGTGCGCGGTCTCGTGCGCGACGGTCCCGACGCTCAGCGTGCGCCGCCGGAATGACTCGTTGTTGTAGAAGATGGCCGTGGCGTTCTCCATGCCGCCAAACCGCGTGAGCGACTGCAGGTGCGCAAGCTTCTCGTACGGAAACGGCGCGACGATGCGCGAGAACCAGTTCACGATGTCGTCGGCCTGCGCGAACGGACCGGGGAGAAAGGGGAGATCCTCGGGGAGCACGTACACCGACTGGCGCACGCAGCCGCCGAAGTCGCTGCGCCCGCACGCCGACCGTCCCAGATCGTAGTAGGCGAGCGGCGCGGCGGCGATCACCATGAGGTAGGGCGGAATGGGGCGCGACTCCCGCCAGCGCGTGAGCGTGCGCGGCGATCGCGCGGGGATCGCCGTCATGCCGCCCGCCATTTCCACCGGGCCGGCGCTGTCGCGGAGCGGCGTTTCCTCCAGCAGCTCGCCGTTCGCGATCACGCGCCGGCTGCTCGGCGCCACCACGGTCCAGGTGACCGTCGCCTTGTCGCCAGGCTCGTCAATGCTCGGAATCCAGTAGCGCGCCCGCTGCGGCCAGTTGTCACCGAAGGCGGTCCACCGCCCGGTGGAGTCCGTACGAATGATGAGGCCATCCGACGGTGCGCCGGCGTACCGCACGGCCACCACGAGGGTGTCGTTGCCACCAGCCGGCAGGGGAATACGGATCGACGTGTCGTCCCGCACGAATGACGTGGCGCGATCGTTCACGAGCACGCTGTCCACGTGCAGCGCGATGAGATCCAGACGCAGGTTGTCCGCATGCGACGGCCGCGCGACGGTCAACACCGCGCGCCCGCTGATTGTCGCGCCGGTGTCCGGCAGAGCGAGCGTGAGCGCGTAGTTGGTGACATCGACGCCGTCGCGCCCGGGCGAACGGCCCTGCGCGGTGAGCGACGGCGGGGCCACGAGAAACGCCGCGATCAACGTCGCGCGCAGCGTCAAGAGCAGTGGCGTCGTCACGCTTGCGCGCAACGCCGCGGGCGCGAATCGCGCGATCGGCATGCGCTAGTGCGACACGCGGTAGATCGCTCCAGCGGCGTCATCGGAGATGAGCACCGAGCCGTCACGGTAGACCATGGCGTCCGCGGGGCGCCCCCAGCGCTCGCCACTCGCGAGCTGCCATCCGGTCACGAAGTCCTCGACCGACGCCGGCTGCCCGTTCACGATGTGCACGCGCACGACCTTCGCGCCCGTGGGCTGGTCGCGGTTCCACGACCCGTGGAATGCCACGAGCAGATCGCCGCGATAGTCCTCGGGAAAGCTCGTGGCCCCATCGAGGAACGTGATGCCGAGCGGTGCCGAATGCGCCTGCATTTCCAGCGCGGCCGGAATGGTGCCGGAGCAGCGCGCCGCGTCGTGGTACTCGGGGTTCGGCACCGCGGCCCCGTGCAGCGAATAGCAGTACGGCCAGCCGTAGTCGCCACCATCGTGCAGGATGTTGATCTCCTCGGGCGGCAGATTCTCATGGTCCGGCGCGATATTGTCTCGCTCGTTCTGCGAGACCCAGATCTGCCCGGTGGCGGGGTTCATGGCGATGCCTACCGCGTTGCGCAATCCGCGCGCGAAGACGTGGCCATTGCGGCCGTCCTCGTCATAGCGCAGGACCGCCGCTCGCGTGGAGTCCTTCTCGACGCACAAATTGCACGACGAACCCACGGAGACGTACATCGCCCCGTCCGCCCCGAATGCGATGCTGCGTGTCCAGTGCGTACCGCCACCCGAATAGCGATTCAGTGACTCCGGCTCGCCCGCCGCGCGTCCATCGGCGCCCAGCCGCACCCGCACGACACCGTCGGTATTCGCGATGTAGAGATAGCCCTTGTGGAAGGCGAGCCCCTGCGGCCGGTTCAGTCCTGACACGGCCACCACGCTGCTGTCCGCCACGCCGTCGCCGTCAACGTCCGTGAGACGCATGACCGTGTTGGCACCTGGAATGCTGGCGTACACGGCGCCATCCGGACCGAGCGCCATGAACCGCACGCCGCTCAGATGCTGCGCGAAGTCGCGAACCGTGAATCCGGAGGGCACGGTCAGCCGGCTGGCGAGCGTGGTCGTGGGACCCGGCGTGGTGGGCTGCGAACCGCGATCCTGCGCGGAGCAGCCGGCCGCGCACATGAGTGCGATGGAGAAGCCCGCAAGCGTCGTCCGCGTCATGCGCCATTCTCACGGGGTGCAGGGGCGACCGCATACACATCACGCAGCGCCTGCGCGCCATCGGGCATGCGATGCTCGCGACTGTCGAGCGCCTGCTGTTCCGCGCGCTCCACTTCCTGTTCGACATCACGCTCGATCGCGGCGAGCGTGTCGCGCGGAACATCCCTGGTCGTGAGATACGCCTCGAACAGCGCGATGGGCTCGCGGCGGCCCCATTCCTCGAAGAGCGCCGCGGGAAAGGTGCGGCGCGCCTCCGCTTCGTCGTGCGTCGCGTGGCCACCCATGCGGAAGGTCTCGGCCACGAGCAGCGCCGGCCCCTCGCCGCGGCGACAGCGGCGCACCGCGAGCGTCGCGAGCGCGTACGCATCCAGCACGTTGTTGCCATCGAACACACCGCCCCACATGCCGTACGCTCTGGGCCAGTCCCTGAAGTTGCCCTGCCCCGCGGTCAGGTGATGCTGATCGAGCCGCGTGCCGAGCGCCACCTGGTTGTTCTGGATGATGAAGATGGCCGGCACCCGCTGCACGGCGGCAAAATTGAATCCCTCGTGCGTCACGCCGGCCTTGGTGCTGCCATCGCCGATCCACGTCATCACGACGCCGTCGCTGCCCCGCAGCTTGAGCGAGAGCGCGAGGCCGCTTACTACCGGAACGATGTCGCCCACATGACTGATCGGCGGCAGCACGCCAATGGCGAAATCGCCGTAATGCCCGTCACGGCCGCGCGACGGACTGTCGCCGGTACCCATGTAGGCGCGCAGGATGTCGGCAACCGGCATGCCCATCTCGTGGCAGGCGCCGCCATTACGGATCATCGGTGCAACGAAGTCATGATGGTCGCCGCGACGCAGCGCGTGCACGGGACCGATCGTCGCGGCTTCCTCACCGGTGCCCAGCCACGCCTTGGAGATCACGCCCTGGCGCACCATGCGCTTGAGCGCGATGTCGGTGAGCCGATTGCGCACAAGGCCGCGATACAGGTCGAGCAGGGTGTCGAGCTCGAGGCCATCGATGATGGCGGCGCGCTCGGGCTCACGCTCGAGCACCGACTGCACATCGCGTGCGGTATCCTGGACGGATCGTTCCGTGAGGAACTCGGGCGGCTCGTACGGGGCGTGGCGCTGCATGTGTGTGAATTTGGGGTGGGGAAGCGGTTACTGGTAGTTGGCCTTCCCCCAGAGCCGCCCTGCCGCCCTTGGGAATCTTCCACGCCCCACCACCTCGCCCGTGGGAATTGGCAATCTGCCTTTCTCCGCCGCCCCGCCCGTGGGAATCGGCAATCGGGAATGGGGAATCGGGGAGGAAGACCTCCCCACACCGCACCCCACCACCTTTTTTTCACCGCCGCCTCCCCCGCTCCATCATTCCCCATTCCCACGATTCCCACGATTCCCCGTTCCCGATTACCGATTCCCAAGGGCGGTGTCAACGACGGTCTGATCCTGGACGGAGTGAGCTGAACGACCACTTTCACTCCGACGTGCCACTTGGGGTCGGCATCATACTCTTTTTCCTGGGAGTCGTGTTCTTCTCAGCGAGAGTTCTGGTTTCATACTATCGAATTACAGGTCGATAGCCATTGGACACATTTCTGCCACAGCGGCGGCTACCGGCTTGTCAGCACCGGAATATGAAATTGGCTCTACCGCGATTTGGGTGATGGGGCGCAGCTCTTCCTTCTTGGCGCCCCATCATACACCCGGCGCGCCACCCGGACAGCGCAAGCCGAGCCTCGTCGCGAGTCGTTCACGCCGCCCTCCTCTACCAGTTCGCTCTTCAAGGTCGAGAAGACGCTCTCCACCAGGCGCGCTGCTTCGATCTTGAACTCCCCCGTGGAGTTCCCCCGTCGTCTCGCCATTCGACACCTCCACCGGTATCGTAATCGGGCTTGTTGAGGTGTCCATCAGACGGGGGAAAGATCATCCTGCTACTCCTCCTGGGACTCGCGCGAGGCATGGCCGTCACTGGCGTTGTCCTGCTGAGGGCGTGAGCGGACGCTCTGTAGGGTCTCGAAACGAGAGCGCCTGGCTACGCCACGCCAACGCAATACGAGGACTGCGAGCACCGCCGAGAGGACCAGGTGCACCAGGATGATCGATCCAAGCGTCCAATCGCCTACGTCGTAAAGACGCGACATCTGCCCTGGCTCATCCCACCAGAATTCCCAAACGGACAGGATGCCGATCCACCCGTGTTGCAGAATACTGGCTCGAACCGTGACCGCGGCTGCCGCCAACAGGGAGCAACCATACAGGTACATCAGCCATGTCGGAATTCCAAACAGCGACGCACGTTTCATCGCCGTGTTTGGCAAACAATTGCAATCAGAGCCATTCTCGTGGGCGTATGTCTGAGGCGCTTGTCAACACCGGTATGGAATTGCATGACTGGCCTGTTGAGGTGCTCCCCAACACCGCTCCAGCTGTGATGCCAGTCGGGTGAGCAACAGGCTGAAGAATCAGCCATGAACAGCTCCTTCGCAAACTCCGCTGGGGTTCGGCCGGTGAAGCGGCACGCTGTCCGCTCGGAGATGTTCGCTGCCGTGATCGCTTGCCTGATCGCACGACGCCGGTCAGGCGCGGTCACGAGTTGTTTTTCAGGCAGTCCTTCAACACCTGGAGTTGAGTGCCTGGGTGGCCAGCAGCCGTTTGAGGAGTCGATTCTCCTTCTCCAAGGCCTTGAGGCCGCTCACCTCGTTCACATGGACGCCGCTTACTTCCGCCTCGAGCCGTAGAAGGTCGTCTCCGTGGCCCAGGCCTGCGGAAGCGCTCCCGGGCATTGACGCCCTGATCATTCTCCTGCAGGATGGCTACGATCCCGGCTTCGATAAATCGGGATTTCTTCATCAGTCCTCCGGCAGAGGACTGACATTGCACCTGGATCAGCTTTCCGAGAGCAGCTCAGCAGGACCCGCCGCTGCCGCCGAAGCGTCCGACTGTCGGTAACTGACTACATCAGAATAGCCCTGGCAGGAGTGTCACCAAATCCTGCAGAATTGTCCAATGAGGAAAGCAAATGGCGCATGTGAAGGCTCGACTCTGACTCCAACAGATTGAAATACCGAATGCCAGAGCTCTCGCTGCGGGTACATGAGAATCGACGATCGTTTCCTCAACTCTGGTGGCGCTCCCTCGTGGTTGGGATCGCAGCGAGCGCCGCAGCTCAATTGTCAGATTACTGGCCACCGCTCGCAGCGCTGTCACACCTTTCCAATCACGGTCGCTGGATGTTGGCATTCAAGTGGATCTGCCTGGCATTGGTCATTGGGACGACGCTTGCTGTTGTCCTGTGGTGGCAGCAGAAGCGAACGTTGCGCAAGGAGAAGTAGCTCAGGACGTGCGCCCATCAGGGGTAAACAACTCTGCAGATCGTTTCTCGGTGAGACACCGCGTTGGCCACTGTCTCGACTTCTCGTCATCTTCGTCTACCACCAGCTCCTCGGTTGTGCGACCCCCCGGTGCCAGTTCGAGGGCATGATCACGAATGGCCGGTCCGAAAAGAGAAACGATCCACCGGCAAGCTCGTAGTCGGCGTGGTGGCGCTGGTTCGCGCTACGGTCGGAGTTGTGGCTCGAGGTGATCAGGCCGCCGCATGAACGAGGCATGCTGCTGCACATCGCGACTGTCGTCACGCTACGAGGCCCGCACGCGATGAGAGGCCTCGGAGAACGCAGCGTTCTTCGTTGTATCGCGGTGCTGAGCGTCGCGCTCGCGGCGGCGTGCAATGACGCTCGCACGCCCACGTCGCCGCCACCTCCTCCGGCCTATGCAGGCTACCCCGGCTTCGACATCGGTCACTATCCCGGCGACGCTGCGCTCGCGGCGTGGAGATTCCCTGCCTCGCCGTACCACTGGGTCGGCTACTATCTCTACGCGCCCTGCCATCGCGACTCCACCTGGATGGGCACCTACGACGCGGTGAAGGCGATGGGTTGGGGAACGGCGGTGCTGTATGTCGGCCAGCAGGACTGGTCGATGATCCCGAGCTCGATGCGTCGTGCACGCCGCTCGGTGGCGCGTCCGGATTTCAATCGCACCTGGGGGTCCGCAACGCTCGCAGCGTCCGCGGCATCCATCACCGTCACCTGCTCCGCATCTCTCCTCACCGGCGCTCAGGGCACGAGTGAGGCGGCCGACGCGGTAGCGAAGACGGCCGGCGAAGGCGTGCCGAGCGGCAGCGCGATCTTCCTCGATGTCGAATACGTGTCGAACGTTTCGCCTGCGCTCGCGGCGGCCGGACGACACGACGCACCACACTTCTGGATTGCCAGCTCGCGCGGGTTCGCGATCACGAACAAGCCGATGGACGTGGGCCTCGAGTACGCCAACGTGTGGCAGGGCGTGTTCGACGTCAGCGAGACGTGGGGCGGTTTCACGAACACCATCGATGTCGACGTCGCCGACTCTCCATCACCATCGCAGATCGAGTAAGGGAGCTCTCCTCAACGCGCCATCGCGGTCGCGAGCGCAGAGTGATCTCGAGCGTGTTCGGCAGCCTACTTTCCCTGTTCGCTGGCGAAGAGCGCATCGAGCCGCCCATAACTCACCTCCATGCCGTCTGTCATGCCGGTCGAGATGGCCGCATCGCGTGCTTCCTTCGAGCCGAAGTCCATCAGCGTGACGAGCGTGGTGATCCCGTGCTTCTCGGTGTAGGTGGAGCGGATCATCGTCGGATTGTCCAACGGCATCGCGCTGTCGAAGTTGCCGGGATCGTAGTATTGGTCATACGAGAGCGTTGCCGGCTCGCTGACTTCAGTGAACGTGCCGAAGAAGCCGAACGCCTGGCCATTCTCGTCCGAGCACCAGCGCCAGCGATATTTGCCGCCGACGCGGACATCCATCTCGCACACCGGCATCGACCAGCCGGTATGGCCGAGCCACCGCTGCATCAGCTCGGGCACCGTGTGGGCTTGCCAGACCAGCATGCGCGGGGCGTGGAAGCTGCGCGTGACGCGGACTTCCGTGTCGCTCGGCAGCGTGACCTGGGCTGTGAATTTTTCCCTGGTTGTCATGGCGGCTTCCTTCCTTCGGGGTTGCGTTCCGGGGATCAGACCTGGCGGCGCTTGCGCCTTGATTTCGGCCGACTGGCCTCCATCTGGCCGAGCAGTGCATCGAGAGCCTCGTACCGGCGCTCCCAGAACTTCCTATAGCCTTCGAGCCAGGCGACGGCCTCCTGCATCGGCCCGCCTTCGATCTTGCGCGGCCGCTTGTTGGCGTCCTGTCCCGTGGAGATCAGCCCCGCCGTCTCCAGCACCTTCAGATGCTTCGAGATCGCCGGCTGGCTCATGTTGAAGGGTGCCGCCAGCTCCGCAACCGAGGCTTCACCCAAGGCAAGCCGCGCCATGATGGCCCGTCGTGTCGGATCGGCCAGAGCCGCAAACGTCATATTGAGGCGTTCGGAGGCTTGCATCGTTGCGGTCACCTGTCGTTCATAACCTGTTGGTTATAATAACTACTTGGTTATGGACGTCAAGCCCCGGCCGCGACGAATCGTCAGGCAAGCGATCAGGAGAGAGGGCGGCGGGCGCAATTTTGGAATGTGCAGCTGCTGGGTAACGTCTGTAACGCGCGGCTACGCCCCCAGCGCCGCCGCAAACTCCGGCGCGGTGGCATAGCGCGCCCGCGGCTCCCGGTCGAGACTGCGCGCGACCGCGGCCTCGACCGCCGCGGGAAAGTGCAGATCCGGACGCAACTGCCGCAGGGGGGTGGGGTCACCCGTGAGTCGCGCGATCATGATCTCCTGCTGCGTCTCGCCCGCGAACGGCAGCTGCCCGGTGAGCATCTCGCAGGTCACGAGTCCCAGCGAATAGATGTCCGTGCGCGGGTCGAGCGGCTTGCCGCGAATCTGCTCGGGACTCATGAACTCCGGCGTGCCAAGGACGATGCCGGTCGCGGTGAGCTTCCGAACCTCCGTGCTCATGCGGCGCTGCTTGGCGAGACCGAAGTCCATGACGACCGCGCGCTCCGCGCCCGCGGCGTCATGACAGAGCATCACGTTTTCCGGTTTCAGATCACGGTGAATGATGCCCAGCAGGTGCGCGCTGTGCAGTCCCGCAGCGATGTCGCTGATGAATCGAACGGCCGGCCGCAGCGCGACCTGGCGCTCATGATAGATGCGATCGCAGAGCAGCTCGCCGTCGAGAAATGGCATCACCACGAAGACGAGTCCGTTTGCGGTCTCGCCGAGTCGCATGATGTGCGCGACGTTGGGATGGGCGAGCTGACCCGCGAGCTCGGCTTCCCGCCGCAGCCGCGCCATGGCGTTCTCGTCGCGGCCGAGCGATGCGGACAGGACCTTGATGGCGACTTTCTCGCCGGTCACCTGGTCGCGCGCGACGTACACGACGGACATGCCGCCTTCGCCGACCTTGTGCCCCACGTGATAGCGATCGGCGAGAAGTTGTCCCGCGAGTCGCGTATGTCCATCGGCGGACCCGACCGGCCTATCGCGCGCAGGCTGAGGGGGCACAGGAGACGCACGAGGTCGAGGTGGCGGAGAATCAGGTTGCAGCAAGGTGCCGTCCGCCGGGCAGTAGCGCGCGGAGCCGGCGAAGCGCGATCCGCACGCGGGGCAGCGACTGCCGCTCACGTGCACACGCGATTGCGCCCCTGCGCCTTGGCGCGATAGAGCGCCCCATCCGCGAGCGTGATGAGTTCCTCGGCGGAGTTGGCGTGCGACGATGGCACGGTGGCCACGCCAATGCTCACCGTGACGTGCAGCCAGCCGTATTCTCCGCCGGCCACGGGCGCCAGCTCGGCCACGCGCGCGCGGATGCGCTCGGCGAGTCGCGCGGCGCCGTCCTCGGCCGTCTCGGGCAGCACCAGCACGAACTCTTCACCGCCGTACCGCGCCACGATGTCCACCGTGCGTGCTTCGCGTTGCAGTGCGCGCGCCACGCCGCGCAGCACGTCGTCGCCCACGACGTGACCGTAGGTATCGTTCACGGCCTTGAAGTGGTCGAGGTCCACCATGAGCAGCGAGAGGTGCAGTCCATAGCGCCGGGCGCGTTCCAGTTCAGCGTTGAGCTGCGCCATCAGCGAGCGCCGGTTGTGCGTTTGCGTGAGCGGATCGGTGTGCGCCAGGAGCTCGAGCCGCTCACGATCGACGCGCGCCGTCTCGATCATCTGCGCCCGGCGGATCGCCGTGACCGCGGCGCGCACGACGGTGTCCGCGAACTCCACGTCCGAGCGGCCCAGCGGTGGTTCGTCGAGCAGCGTGCGCAGGAAGATGACGCCCACCTGCGTGCCGTCGAGCTTGAACGGCAGCGCGAGCACGGAGCGGAACGGGACGATCGTGCCCGTGACTGCCCATTCCATGCGCGCCTCGTTGTAGAGCGCGCTTTCGTTGATGTCCTCAATGAGCACCGGCTCATCCTTCGCGAGCGCGCTCTGGATCTCGGGGTACTTTTCCAGATCAATGTCCAGCCGTCCCAGTCCAGGCGCTTCATACGCCGCGGCCACCGTGCCCACGTTGTCACCCGCGCGCCCCAGAATGAGCGAGCAGTGGGAGACGTCGAGCGCCCGTGACACGCGCCGCACGAGAATCTGGTAAAGCTCCTCGGCGGAGAAGTCGCCCGTGACTTCGTGCAGGATGTCCACGAGCTCGCGGCGGCTCTCCGCTTCCGCGCGTACCCGCGTCAGCTCGACTTCGGTGTCGCGCAGCGTGGCCCGGGCATGGAGCAGCTCGTGGCGGATGCGGAGCTGCACGCGAATGCGCGCGAGCAGCTCGCGCACGTGGAACGGCTTGCTGATGAAGTCCGTGGCGCCCAGGCTGAGAAACTGCGTGGTTGCCACATCGGCTGCCATGCGCGACATGACGAGCACGGGCATGTCGCGCCAGCGCTCATCCTCGTTGATGAGACGGAGCATCTCGCGCCCGTCCGTACCCTGCATGAGGATGTCGAAGAGCAGCAGGTCCGGCTGGTGCGCCGCGAGCGCCGTGATCAGTTGCTCTCCGCCCGGCACCGACTCCACGTCATAGCCCTGCTCCCTGAGCAGCCAGGAGACGGTGCGCGTCAGCACCTCATCTTCGTCGGCGATGAGCACGCGCGCCCTATCCATTGCCGAGCAGCTCCGCCAGCCCATCCCACTCGAGGTTGCCGCCGCTCAGGATCGCCACCGTGGGACCCGCCGGCGTGACGAGCTGCGAGCGGAGTGCCGCGACCGTGATGGCGCCACTGGGCTCCGTCACCAGCTTCATGCGATCGAGGAGCCAGCGCACGCTGTCACGCATGGCGTCGTCCTCCACAAGCACGACGTCGTCCACGTAGGCCTGGTGGTGCGCGAAGGGGAGCGCGCCGATTTCCACGGCCATGAGTCCGTCCGCTATGCTTGCCGTGCGCTCGAGTCGCACGGGCGCGCCGGCGGCGCGGGCGCGCGTGAGCTTGGGCGCTCCCACAGGTTCCACCGCCACCACGCGCGCATTCGGTGCGAGCAGCTTCACGGCGGTGGCGACGCCCGCAGACAGTCCGCCGCCACCAACCGGAACGAGCACCGTAGTCACGGCAGGTAGATCCTCCACGATTTCGAGACCTGTCGTACCCTGTCCGGCAATGATCACCGGATCGTCGTAGGGCGGAACGAGCACGCTACCAGTCGCGCGCGACAGTTCCACCGCACGATCCATGCGGTGCGCAGTAGTCGTGCCAGCCAGTTCGATGCGGGCACCGAAGCGTTCCGCGCCCGCCCGCTTGGCCGCGGTGACCGTGACAGGCATCACCACGGTGGCCGGTACGCCGAACAGTCGCGCGGCGAGCGCGACGGCCTGCGCGTGATTGCCGGACGACGGCGCGATCACGCCGCGTGCGCGAAGCGATGGATCGAGTCGCGCGATGAAGGTGTAGGCGCCGCGGAACTTGAACGCTCCGCCGCGCTGCAGCGTCTCGGGCTTGAGCCACACCTCGGCGCCACTGCCCGCCGGCGCCAGCTCATCCGCCGGCAGGAGGGGTGTACGTACAGCCACGCCGCGGAGCAGAGCAGCCGCGGCGCGAATGTCGGGGAGGGAAATGAGGGGACTCAACGGTAGCTGGTAGCTGGTTGCTGGTTGCTGGTTGAACTACAGTCGCTGGTTGCTGGATGCTGGTCGCTGGTGGGGCGTCCAGCCACCAGCGACCAGCAACCACTATCCGTTCCTCTCCACTGTCTCCTCCGTGCCCTCCTCTTCTGCCTCGCTCACGACGCGGGCCACGTCACAGACGGAATCACCGTCATCCAGAGAGACGAGCTTCACCCCCTGAGTGTTGCGCCCGCTCACGCGGATGCCCTTGACGGCCATCCGGATGATCTTGCCCAGCTTGGTGATGAGCATCAGGCCATCTTCGGGAAGCACTTCCTTGAGCGCCACGACGTCGCCGGTCTTTTCCGTCCGGTTGAGCGTGATGATGCCCTTCCCGCCGCGGCGCTGCACGCGGTAGTCCTCGATGGGCGAGCACTTCCCCATGCCGCGTTCGGTCACCACCAGCAGCGTGGCCTCCCGCTTGATGACGACCATCCCCACCACGCTGTCGTCCTTGCGCAGTTCGACACCCTTCACGCCCGTCGTGTCCCGTCCCATTTGCCGGACATCCTGCTCGTGGAAGCGAATGGACAGCCCATGGCGCGTCGCGAGCACGACGTCGTTGTTGCCGCCGGTGATCTGTACGTCGAACAGTTCGTCGCCCGACTCGATGCGAATGGCCTTGATGCCGCTGGAGCGCGGGCTGGAATACTGCGACAGCGCCGTCTTCTTGACCGTTCCCTTGACGGTCGCGAAAAGCAGGAACTGGTTCTCGCTGAACTCGCGCACCGGCACCATGGCCGAGAGCTTCGTGTCCGGCGTCACGTTGATCAGGTTCACAATGGGCTTGCCGCGCGCGATGTACGATGCCTGCGGGATCTCGTGCACCTTGAGCCAGAAGCAGCGACCGTCATCCGTGAAGAAGAGGATGTAATCGTGTGTGGACGCGATGAAGAGGTGTTCGACGAAGTCCTCTTCCTTGAGTGTCTGCCCGTTGCGACCGTGACCGCCGCGCCGCTGCTTGCGGTACGCGCTCACGGAGCTGCGCTTGATGTAGCCCGAGTGCGACACGGTGACCACCATGTCCTCCTCGGCGATGAGATCCTCGATGGTGAACTCGCCCTCGTCGCTCGTGATCTCCGTGCGGCGCTCGTCGCCGAATTTCGCGGCGATCTGGTGCAGCTCGTCCTTGAGGATCTTCATGCGCCGCTCGCGCGATCCGAGAATCGCGCGCATCTCCTTGATGAAGGCGCGCACTTCCTTGAGTTCGTCCTCGAGTTTTTCGCGCTCCAGCCCGGTGAGCTTGGCCAGGCGCATGTTGAGGATCGCCTCCGCCTGCCGCTCCGACAGCTTGAAGCGCTGCTGCAGCTGCGTGCTCGCGGTGGGCGTGTCCGCCGCCTTGCGAATGAGCTTGATCACCTCGTCGATGTTGTCGACGGCGATCTTGAGCCCTTCGAGGATGTGCTCGCGTTCGAGCGCCTTGTCGAGATCGAACTGCGTGCGCCGGACGATCACGTCGTGGCGGTGCGTGATGTAGTGCTCGAGCAGCTCCTTGAGCGGCATCACCTTCGGCACGAGCTGTCCGGTATGTGCGTCCGGGACCAGCGCGAGGTTGATCACGCCGAAGGTCGCCTGCATCTGCGAGTGCTTGTAGAGCTGGTTCAGCACCACACGCGGAATCGCATCGCGCTTGAGCTCGATCACGATGCGCATGCCCTCGCGGTCCGACTCGTCCCGCAGCGCGGAAATCCCATCGACCTTCTTCTCGGAATGGAGCTGGGCGATCTGCTCCACAAGTCGCGATTTGTTCACCTGATAGGGGATCTCGGTGACCACGATCTGCGACTTGCTCGAGGACTCCTTCTCCTCGATGACCGCGCGCGCGCGCATCACGATGCGGCCGCGCCCCGTCTCCTGATAGTCCTTGATGCCGGCGCGGCCGTAGATGTAGCCGCCCGTCGGGAAATCGGGTCCCGTGACCAGCTTGCGCACCTCGGCGAAGGTTGCTTCGGGATGATCCACCAGGTGCGTGACCGCGGCGACCACTTCACGCAGATTGTGCGGCGGAATGTTCGTCGCCATGCCGACGGCGATCCCCGACGACCCGTTGACGATCAGGTTGGGGAAGCCCGCCGGGAGTACCTTGGGCTCTTCCAGCCGGTCGTCGAAGTTGGGCGAGAAATCGACCGTATTCTTGTCGATATCGCCCAGCATTTCCATCGCGATCTGCGTGAGGCGCGCCTCGGTGTAGCGGTACGCCGCGGCCGGATCGCCATCCACCGAACCGAAGTTCCCCTGGCCATCCACGAGCGGATAGCGCAGCGAGAAATCCTGCACCATGCGCACGAGTGCGTCGTACACGCTCACATCGCCGTGCGGGTGATACTTGCCGAGCACATCACCCACCACGGTCGCGGACTTCTTGTAGGGGCGGCCGGGAACGAGGCCGAGCTCGTTCATCGCATACAGCACGCGCCGGTGCACGGGCTTGAGCCCGTCGCGCACATCGGGCAGTGCGCGTGACACGATGACGCTCATCGAATAGTTGATGAACGATTCCTTGATTTCCTCGTCGATGAGGCGCGAAACGATGCGTTCCCGATTGTTCGGAGCGGTCATGAGGCTGAACTGAGGTGGGACGAAACGGTGGCGGACAACAAGCGAAATATAACCCCGCGGAGGGGTTGATTTCAACCTCCGCGACAGCGATTAAGTTATTGGGGGAGCGATATTTAGCAGCCAGTTTCAATGGGGTCAGAGTCGATTGAAAATCAATCGACTCTGACCCCATTGAAAATCAATCGACTCTGACCCCATTGAAACCGTCGAAAAGTCAGTCGAGGCGGACCGTCTGGGCTTCGGCGCCATCGCGCTCGTGCGCAAACTCCTCCTCCTCGGCCGCCTCCCGTGCTTCGCGCGCTTCCGCCTCGCGCGCGATGGCCTCGCGTTCGGCGCGCATCTGCTCGTACCAGCGACGCGTCACTTCCCCCGCGAGATCGCGATTGCCCATGCCAAACGAGAGCGCAAACGCCAGCGCGAGCGCGCCAAAGACGATCGCGAACGCAATCGTCACGATCTCCGTCGCCACGCCCAGTTCCTGCATGGCCATGAAGATCGCGAGCACGATCACACCGCCGCGGCCCACGCGCGCCAGCGTCGGGCCGCCGTGGATGCCCCCCGCCGACGCCATGATGAGGCCATCCACGAACTCGCCCAGCACGATGCCGACAAGAATGATCACCACCGCCGCGATGACGCTCGGGATGTAGCTCACGAGCTGCGTGAACACGGTGGCCAGCGACGACAGGCCCAGCGCATTCGCGGCGAGCAGGATCACCGAGAACATCACGAACCAGAACACGATCGTGCCGAGGAGCCGCGATGGCGCGCGACGCCACCCCGTGCGCTCCACGGCATCGAGCACACCGCCGCGCTCGAGCCACCGATTGAGCCCCATGCGCGCGAGCAGGCGGTCCGCACCCCGCTCGATGAGCTTTGCCAGCAGGTACCCCGCGAACAGAATGACCAGCGCGCCTATGAGCGCCGGCACATAGTCCGCGACCTGCAGGAAGCTGTTCTGAAGCCGTGTCCAGAAATCCATGGTGGGAAAGCTACTCGCTTCCGAATCGCCAAACAGGGTCAGGGCCGGCCCACCACCTCGCGCACGACCGCGAAATCCTGGTCTCCATGACCGGCCGCCACAGCGCGGGCATACTGCGTCCGGATGACATCCAGCGCCGGCAGCGACGCGCCCACCTCGGCGGCGAGCTGCTGCACGAGCGTCAGATCCTTGAGCATGAGATGCGCGCTGAACAGCGGATCATAGCGCCGCTCGAGCAACTGCGGGGCCTTGTAGCCCAGGAAGGGAGACGCCAGCACCGAGGTCATGAGCGACTCGCGCAGGACGTCTAGCGGCAGCCCCGCCTGTTCCGCCACCGAAATGGATTCGGCGAGCAGCTCGGTGAGGCCACCAACGAGCAGATTCATGACCAGCTTGAGCGTGCTGGCGCTGCCCGGGCCACCGACCCGCACCACCTGCCTGGCGATCAGCAGCAGGAGCGGCCCGACCTCCGAAATCGTGTCGGCATCGCCTGCGGCGAGTGCGACGAGCGTGCCCGTACGCGCCTGGTTCACACTCCCCATCACCGGACATTCGACATAGCGATGGCCTGCGGCGGCGCACCGCTCCGCAAACTCGCGCGAGTGCGACGGATCTATGGTCGAGCAATCAATGACGATGGCGCCTTGCCTGGCGCCGGCGATCGCGCCCGCGGGACCGAAGAGCACCTGCTCCACCGCCGGCGGGTCGGACACCATGATGAAGATGACCGTCGCGTGCTCCACCGCGGCCGCGGGTGTTCCTCCGCGCCGTGCGCCCGCATCCACGAGCGCGTCGGCGCGCGCACCCGTGCGATTCCACACCGCCAGCGGATAGCCCGCCGCCAGCAGCCGCTCGGCCATGGGACGTCCCATGCTGCCGAGGCCCAGGAACGCGAGTGAAGGGTGAGTGAACACGGCGCTATCCTCCCGATATGAAAGCCTGCATTCCGCCTGACCGGAGCGAAGACGCCCTCAGTTCCGGGTGCCTCGCCTGATGTCGAAGATCGCGCTGCGGTGACAGGTGGGACAGATGAGCCATTCGCGACGGCGCGCATAGCCCAGGCCGAACGAGCCTCCGCCGATCGGACGCGACGACATGCCGACGTCGCAGCGCGGACAGTGCGGCGATTCACCGCGCATTAGCGCGTCGCGAATGGTGCGCTGCTCGGTCGCGTCGTACTGCGCGCGCTCAACCATCGTCCACCGGGAAGGGCAGCTCGCCCGCCTCCGTGACGGCGGACGGAATGTACGCCGCGCCACCGGATTCGATCTCCGCGGGCGGGCCGGCCTCGCGCTCCACGAGCTCGCGAAATCGTGAGAGTTCGAGCCGGTAATGCGCGCTCACCAGTGCCCAGCCTACCGTATTCCACGCGAGCGCTCCGAGCAGCGAAAGATCATCCGCGTCATAGCGCCGACGTACCAGTGTTTCGGCGCCATCCGGAACGAAACTCCAGCGCTCGCGCCCGCGCCACGGGCCGCTGAACGTAAAGGCCACCTCACGATCGCTGGCGCCCTCCACCAGATAATCGAAGCGGAGGCCGCCGAACACGTCGAGCGCGAACCGGTCGCCGGGCACGAGCGTCGCTGCCGCCGAGCTGGTGTGGACGGAGACATCCGGCGCGACCCAGCGGCGCATGTCGGCCACGGTCACGAGTGCCCTCCGTGCGCGTGGGGCCGGCGCGCGCACCGCAATCATTTCCTCGACTTGCATCACACCTCCGCCAACCGCGCGCGAAACGCGTCAGGGATGGGCATCGTGCGCGCATGCTCGTAATCGAACATGACCTGCACCGTCTTCCCTCGGGCCACGATGCGATCGTCGCTCGTGTCCCGAATGACGTACGACCACACCCAGGCCTTGTTTCGAATCTCGGCGGTGCTGATCTCGATGTCGAGGCTCTCGCCGATCATCGCCTGGCTGACGTACGTCACGGTGGCTTCGGCGACGATGAACGGAAAATCGGCGTCCCCGCCCATGGCGTGCACCCAGGCATGGTGCCGCGCCATCTCGAAATATGTGAGGTACACCGCGTTGTTGACGTGGCCCTTGGTGTCGTAGTCGGAATAGCGCGTGCTCAGCGGGAAGCGCATGTCAGCGACTCACCCGAATGACGACCTTGCCGAAATGCTCCGCGCTGGCGAGGCGCTCGAATGCCGCCCGGCCCTGATCCAGCTCGTGCACGCTGTCCACCACGGGCGCGATCACGCCGGCCGCGAAGGCCTCCAGCATGTCAGCGAACTCGCGATCGTTTCCCATGGTGGATCCCATGATCGTCCACTGATTCCAGAAGAGGCGCCGTACATCCGTCTGCACCATGGGACCGGAGGTGCCGCCACACGTCACGAGCCGTCCGCGTTTGCCCAGCGCGAGCAGCGACTGCGCCCACGTTGCCTCTCCCACGTTGTCGAGTACGACATCCACGCCGCGTTTTCCCGTGCGCGCGCGGATCTCCTTCGCGACATCCTGCGTGCGGTGATTGAACACGACGTCGGCGCCGAGCCGCGTGGCTCGCTCGAGCTTGGCATCGCTGCCCGACGTGACCCACACGCGCGCGCCGCGCGCCTTCGCGATCTGCATGGCGCTTTGCGCGACGCCGCCGCCAATGCCCCAGATGAGCACCGTGTCGGCTTCGCGGACCTGCGCCCGTGTCACCACCATGCGCCACGCCGTGAGCGAGACGAGCGGGAGCGCGGCCGCGACGTCCCACGGCGTGCCGGCCGCGATGCGCCTGACGTTCGCGGCGGGCACGACGACGTACTCGGCCGTGGTGCCCGGGAGATGCTCGCCGAGCAGCTTGTAGCGCACACAGAGCGACTGCTCGCCGTCGCGACAGTACTCGCACGTGCGGTCGCTGATGCCGGGGTTGATGATGACGGGGTCGCCCGGCGCGACATTGCGCACGGTGGCGCCCACGGCGTCGACGACACCGGCGCCATCGGAGCCCATGATCCACCCCGGGGTGATGGTGACGCCGGGAATGCCGCGCAGCACGAAGAGATCGAGATGATTGAGCGCGGTGGCGCGGATCTGAATGCGGACATCGTCGCTCGTGCGGAGTTCCGGGAGCGGAACGTCATCGCGAAGTTGGAGCTGCTCAATGCCGCCGTGAGCGGAGATGGTCAGTGCTCGCACGTGGGGAACGTCCGGTTATATTCAGGCGCTAAGGTAACGGGAAGCAGTGCGTGGGCCCAAGGGCCGCGCGAACAGGATTCAACAGTCAATGTCACGATGATCGCAATCAAGGTTCCACCACTTGGAGAGTCCATTGTCGAGGCCACGGTTGCGCGGTGGCTGAAGCGGGAGGGTGACACGGTCTCGCAGGGGGAGACGCTGGTGGAGCTGGAGACGGACAAGATCACCGTGGAGGTCCCGGCACTGCAGGCCGGAGTGCTGGCGAAGCAGCAGCACAAGGAAGGCGATGTGGTGAAGGTGGGTGAGGAGCTGGGAGCGATCGAGGACAGCGCGGGAAGCGGTCTCCGGCCTGCGGGAAGCGGCAGCGGCGTCGGGAAAGGTTGCCCCTGCGGCCCGGCGTGCGGCGGCGGACGCTGGGATCGACCCGGCAACCATTGCCGGGTCGGCTCGCGGTGGGGTGGTGACCAAGACAGACGTCATGGCCGCCGCGCAGGTGTCGGCGCCAGCATCGGCGCCAGCCTCCGTACCACCCGCGCCGGCCCAGGCTCGCTTCCCGCAGGCCGCCGCCGAAGGCGGCCGGCCGCTTCCCGCAGCGGAGCGCTTCCCGCAGGCGCCTGAGGCGCCGCTTCCCGGCGGTCCCCGGCCTGCGGCCGGGGACCGCCCGCCCCGCGAGACGCGCGAGGCGATGTCCACGCGGCGCAAACGCATCGCGGAGAATCTGCTCCAGGCGCAGCACGCGACCGCGCATCTCACCACGTTCAACGAAGTGGACATGTCCGCCGTGAGCGCGGTCCGCGAGCGTCTCAAGGAGCGCGTCGAGAAGGAGCACGGCGTCAAGCTCACCTACATGCCGTTCTTCGCGAAGGCAGCGGCGATGGCGCTGGCGGCGTATCCGGTCGTCAACGCGCAGATTGACGGCACGGATATCGTCTACCGGCACTACGTGAACCTGGGCATCGCCGTCGCGTCGGATCAGGGACTCGTCGTGCCGGTGATCAAGGACGCGGATCGCAAGGGGATGATCGAGTTCAGTCGCGATCTCTCGGCGATCGCGAAGCGTGCGCGCGATGGCAAACTCACAATGGACGATCTCACGGGCGGCACGTTCACCATCACGAATGGCGGCGTGTTCGGCTCGCTCGTCTCCACACCCATTCTCAACTATCCCCAGGTCGGGATACTCGGCCTGCACAAGATCCAGGATCGTCCCATCGCCGTTGACGGTCGCGTCGAGATCCGGCCCATGATGTTCATCGCACTCTCCTACGATCACCGCATCGTGGATGGACAGCAGGCCGTGCTCTTCCTCGTCCGCGTGAAGGAGCTCATGGAAGATCCGGCGGCCATGCTCATCAGTTGATGCCACTACAGCAGACAGACGTCATCATCATTGGCGGCGGGTCGGGTGGCTACGTCGCCGCCATTCGCGCCGCGCAGCTCGGACTGGCCACCGTGTGCGTCGAGAAGGACGCCACGCTCGGCGGCACGTGCGTGAACGTGGGGTGCATTCCATCCAAGGCGCTGCTGCAGTCGTCCGAACACCTCGAGTTCGCGCGCCTGCACCTGGCGGAGCACGGTGTGCGCGTGAGCGATGTGGCGCTCGATCTCGACACCATGCTGCGTCGCAAGACCGAAGTGGTTGCGCAGAACACGCGCGGCATTGAATACCTGTTCCGCAAGAACAAGGTGACGTGGGCGCGCGGCGCGGGCACGCTGCGCGCGGGGAACCTCGTGGACGTGACCGCGGCGGATGGCACGGTCACGCAATACCAGGCCGGCCACGTCATCATCGCCACCGGCTCCGTTCCCATTCAGCTTCCCTTCCTGCCGTTCGACGAACAGCGGGTGCTGTCGAACACCGGCGCGCTGTCCATCCCCGAGGTGCCCAGGCACCTGATCGTGGTGGGCGGCGGCGTGATCGGCCTCGAGCTGGGCTCCGTGTGGCGCCGGCTCGGCGCGAAGGTCACCATCGTGGAGCTGCTCCCCACCATTCTCGCCGGGAACGACGCGGAGGTGGTGAAGGAAGCGGACAAGGTGTTCCGCAAACAGGGGCTCGACATTCGCACGAACACCCGAGTCACCGGCGCGAGGCGCGAGGACACGCGCGTGTTCGTGGACGTGGAACACGATGGGGCGAGCGAGACACTGGACGCGGACTACGTGCTCGTGTGCGTCGGGCGCAAACCGGCGCTGACCGGCATCGATGCCGCGGGGCTCGGGCTCGCGCTCGGTACGCGCGGCGAGATCGTCGTGGACGATCAGATGCGCACCAATCTTCCGAACGTGTACGCCATTGGCGACGTCGTGGGCGGGATGCTGCTCGCGCACAAGGCGGAGGAGGAGGGCGTGGTCGCCGTCGAGGTGATCGCGGGAAAGCCGTCGCGGATGCAGTACCGCGACATCCCCGCGATCGTCTACACCTGGCCGGAGATCGCGGCGGTTGGACTCACCGAACAGCAGGTGAAGGAAAGCGGGCGGGAGTATCGCGTGGGCCGCTTCCCGTTTTCAGCGAATGGACGCGCCCGCACCATGGGCGAGACGACGGGCCTCATCAAGTTCATCGCGGATGCGAAGACCGACGCGCTGCTCGGCGCGCATTTGATCGGACCGAATGTGTCCGAGCTGGTGAGCGAAGTCGTGCTGGCGTTCGCGTACGACGGATCGAGCGAAGATATCGGCATCACCGTGCACGGCCATCCCACACTGAGTGAGACCACGAAGGAAGCAGCGCTCGCGGTGCTGGGCAGAGCGATCCACATCTGAGCGTTCAAAGGGGTCAGAGTCGATTGATGGATAAGTCCATCAATCGACTCTGACCCCTTTGAACGCGGTTCTGCCACAGCAACTGTGTGTTGTCAGCGCAGCAGCAGCGCTCCCACGGCGACGCCAACGGCCAGGAGACCCACGCCGGCCGCGATGAGCAGCATGGGCGAGACGGTCTGCTCCGTACGCCACCACGGTGTGACCTGCGGCACCTTCTCGGGCAGCGAGTCCATGATCTGCGCGTACACGTGCACGGGGGTCTTCATCTGGCGGCGCACCTCCACGTCCTTCTCGAGGCGGTTCCAGAAGTCGACGTCGCGCGCGGTGTCGGCACGCCGCACGGCACTCTCGGGAACCTCACCGTCCAGCCACGCATGGATGTCCGCCGTGGCCGTCCGCCCTGTAAGAGGCACTTCACGGTCACTCACTGGCCGACCCGGGGCTGGCGCGTCACCCCGTGTGCGCGCCGGTTCGTCGGACCGGGAGTCTCTGGGATCAAGGTTATCGAGCATTAGGCGTATTTTTCCTCAAGAAGAGCCTGAAGTGATTCGCGTGCTCGGTGCACGCGCATTTTTAGTGCCCCGACAGTTGTGGACAACAGCTCCGCCATTTCTTCATAGGAGCGTCCTTCCACGTGCTTCATGATGAACGCCTCGCGCAGTGATGGTGCGAGCGACGCGAGCGCACGATCGAGGTCGGTGCGCAGCTCCGTGCGATCGAGGTCTTCATCCGGCGTCGCGAACGACGAAGGCTGATCATCTTCCTCGTAGCTCAGGTGCGAGCGGCGGATATTCTTGAGCCAATCCTTGCACCCATTGGCCACGATGCGAAAGATCCAGGCGTCGAAGCGGCCATGCACTTCGCCAAGGTGCTGATACGCCTTGATGAATGATGCCTGCAGAATGTCTTCCGCGACATCCGGACTCCCGGTCATGCCCAGCGCATGCCGATAGAGCGCATCGCTGTAGCGTTTGATGAGGACTCCGAATGCATCACGATCGCCGGCGAGAATGCGCGTGATCACTTCGTGATCCGCTTCCTGGGCGTCGATGGCCGGCGTCACCATGGCTGTGGTTTTCACGCCGCTAGTGTAACGCTTCGTACGCCCGCTCGATAGACCCGCGACGGCCGGGAATGGGTGAGCAAGAGTTGTCATGCCCTGAAGACGACGTGGCGCACGCGGCGTAACCGATGCAGGCGGTGAGACCAGTCGAAAATGCAGTGCACCGCGCGCGCGATTCCCAGCGACATGCCGGCTCAGGTCCTGCCCAGGGACTGAAAGACCTTCCATCCTTCCCGCCTGACGCGCACGCCGTGCTCGTCGAGTGCGGGCGGCGGAAGCCGCACCACGCCGCCTACCGGTGACGCTACGCCGGTGAGTGCCGACGCGTTCACCTCGCGGAGCGACTCGAGCACACCCTTCACGAGGCCGCACGGCACGCCAGCGCGCTCGAGTGCCGTGAGCCACTCCGCCGCGGGCCGCTCCCGGACGCGACGCGCGACCGCGTCAACGAGCGCTGCCCGGTGCGCGACACGTCCGGCGTTGGTCGCGAAGCGATCATCGTGCGCGAGATCCGACAGCTCGAGCGCCCGAGCACATTCACGCCACTGGGCATCATTGCCCACGGCGATCACCACGGCCCGGTCGGCCGCGTCGAAGAGCTGATAGGGCACCAGATTTGGATGGGCGTTCCCCCAACGCCCCGCATCCCGGCCGGTGACCAGCACATTCTGCGCGACGTTCACGAGCGCCGCCCTCGCGCTGTGCGCCAGCGACACCGTGACGAGTCCTCCCTCCCCGGTCCGGAAGCGGCGCACGAGCGCGCCCAGAATCGCGATCGTGGCGTCCTTGCCCGTGACCACATCCGCGAGCGCGACACCGACTTTCATCGGCTCGCCGCCGGCTTCGCCCGTAATCGCCATCCAGCCGCTTTCCGCTTGGACTACAAAGTCATAACCAAGCCGTTGGCTCTCGGGGCCGAAACCGGTGATGGTGCACCACACCAGCTCAGGCCGCACGGCACGCGCCTGGTCAGGGTCCAGCCCGTGACGCGCCAGTGTCCCGCGGCGGAAGTTGTCCACGACCACGTCTGCCTCAAGCATGAGTTCGGCGACCATTTCCCTGTCCGCCGCCACCGTGAGGTCCGCCGCGATGCTCAGCTTGTTGCGATTGATGCTCAGATAGTAGGCGCTCTCCCCCCGTGCATCGAACGGCGGCCCCCATCCCCGGGTGTCGTCTCCAGCGCCCAGGCGCTCGACCTTGATGACATTGGCACCAAGATCGCCGAGCATCATGGTGCAGAGCGGACCAGCCAGAACGCGCGTCAAATCGAGCACTTGGAGCCCTGCAAGTGGCAAATCGCTCGTTACTGTCGTCATCGTGTTTCGTTACTGTACGCTGATTGTTAGTTATTGGCTGGTGCCGCACCATGCAGAGTCTGCCGCGGAACGGCAAAGTCAATTGCCGAACGCACTTGCAGATCGCACCGGAAAATCTATACTTACCCTCGCCAATCCGGCCCGGACAGCCGCACCAGCGCATCGGTCGCACCGGCCCCTACATTCCTGCAGCTGAGACCCTTCTCTCACCGCGTACTACGGAGCGGGATTTCACATGGTGGACAAGCCAGAGGCAGCACAGACTACCCCGACTGCTGGAGCCACGACCCCTCCGCCGCCCCCGCGACGAGGACTCGGTCATCGTGGCGCGGACGCCCGCGACACTGTCGCGGAAATGGCGCTCCGTGCTCAGGAAATCAGCCAGGAGGCCGGCAGCAAGATTGCCTCAGCCATGAAGGATGTGATTGGCGCGGCAGCCGGTCTCTCCTCCTTTGCCATGGAAAGCGCTCGCGATCTCGTGCAGTACATGGTTCGTCGTGGACAGATGGCCCAGGAGGAAGCGGACCGTCTCATGCGCGAGGTCGAGGAAGCGCATGGGAAGCCGAGGGCGGCGGCACCCAAGGGTGCGGCGGCAAAGCCGTCCGCCGCGACGAAGCCGAGCGGAGCGGCTCCGGCACCGCCGCGGACCACGGCGCACGAGCCGGCGATTGCGAAGAGTGCAGCGGCCAGGCCGGCGCCCAGGCCCGTGAAGGCTGCCGCTCCCGCGAAAAGCGCTCGTCTCGCCAAGCCGGCGTCCAAGCCGGCGTCCAAGTCAGCGTCCAAACCGGTGTCCAAAGCCGCGGCCAAACCGTCCGCGAAAAAGTCGTCGTCTGCAAAACCGGCGCATGCCAAGGCGGCGGCGAAACCAGCGGCAAAGAAGAAGAAAAAGTAGCGGCTCTCACAGCCGCTGCTGCAGCAGCCACGTCAGAAACTCCAGAACGTCCGCCGTATCGTTCAGAGTGAATTCGGCGGACGTTGGCGTTTGCTCGTCGCCGTGCGTCACTCGAGCCGTGACCGCTGCGGCGTGGCGGGCGCGCAGCGCGCGAAAGGCATCTTCGTCGGTGCTGTCGTCGCCCACGAACAGGACGCTCGCGCCATCGGCGAACGCGCCGAGCGCCGTGCCGAGGCGGATCACGGCCGTCCCCTTGTCGATGCGCGCCGGCGGCCGCACCTCGATCACCTTCTTCCCTTCGGTCACCCGCAGCCCGAGCGGCAGCGCTACGTGTCGCACGCTGTCGAGCAGTCGCGGCACGACCGCCTCATCGGCCTGGCGATAGTGCACGCTCATGGTCCAGCCCTTGTCCTCCACCGTCACGCCGGGCACCGGAGCAACGAGGGCTTCCAGACGGCGCGCGGCCCGTGCCACCGCGCTGCGCACCGGCGCGAGCTCCGCCGGGGTCTGCTCCTCGCCATCGGGCGCAATGACTTCGAATCCGTGATTGCCAATCACCCAGACGTTGTGCACGGGAACCATGCGCTGCACGTCAAACGCTGCCCTGCCTGAAACCAGGACGACGTGAACATCCCTCAGCGCGGTGAGCAGCGCGAGCACCTGCCGCGTCTCATTGGGTACGAGCGCATCCTGGGGACGGGGAACGATGGGGGCGAGTGTGCCGTCCACGTCCAGCATCACCGTGAGGGGATGGCCCGTGAGGCGCGCGGCGGCCGCGGGGGCCGCGGTGTCCTGAGTGAACAGCGCGCGCGTCACGCCGCGTCGATTTCGCGGGTACGCTCTGCGATAATGTCCTCGCTCCGTTCGAGGATGGCGGTGAGCCAGTCGAAGATGGTCCGCCCCCGGAGCTGCGTCCGCATCCGGTGCATGCGGACCCTGCGCTCGGCGTCGCTCATCTCGAGCGCACGGCGTATGCCGTCCACGAACCCATCGATGTTGAACGGATTGATGAGGACCGCGCCGTCAATCTCTTCGGCGGCGCCGGTGAAGCGGCTGAGCACGAGTACGCCGCGCTCCTCGAGCTGACACGCGAGAAATTCCTTCGCCACGAGGTTCATTCCGTCCTGCAGCGACGAGACGAGACAGAGATCCGCGGCGCGATACACGCCCGCGAGCACCTCCGAACTGACGTTCTCATGGATCAGCACGATGGGCGTCCACTCCGGCGTGCGAAAGCGCGCGTTGATCTCGTGGACCCATGCGACCATTTCCTCTTCGAGCTCGCGATACGCGCGAATCTCCGACCGGGAAGGCGTCGCCACGAGCAGGAAGGTGAACTTTTCGCGCAACTCGGCGTGTTCCTCCCACAACTGGCGCAGCGCCTGCAGCCGCTCCGGAATGCCCTTGGTGTAATCCACGCGATCCACACCGACGCCCAGCTTGCATCCATTCTTCGTGTAGCGCGAGCGCAACCGCTCGGCGAGTGCCGTGTTCTCCGCTGTGCCGGCGAGCCGGCTGAAGTGTTCCACGTCAATGCTGATCGGAAAGCTCGCGACGTCCACGCGGCGATTCTCATACGTGACGGAGAGCGTGTCGGCATCGATGTTGGCGTCGGGAATGAACTCCGCGACACAGCCGAGGAAGTTCAGCGCGTAGCGTTCCGTGTGGAACTCGAGCAGGTCGTTGCCCAGCATGCCGCGCAGCAGCGCTTCGATCACGCGCGACGGTAACAGGCGCAGAATGTCGGTGGGCGGAAACGGAATGTGCCAGAACTGGTGGATGAGCAGCGGCTCCGCCTGCTCGCGCAGCATGGCGGAGACCAGGCCAAAGTGGTAGTCCTGGATCCAGACAACGGGCTTCTTTTCCGCGCGTCGGATCTCATCCGACACGGCGTGCGCAAACTTCTCGTTCACGGCGCGATAGCGTTCCCAGTATTCGGCGCGATACCGGAAGTGCTGCACGAGCAGATGGCACAGCGGCCAGAGCGAACTGTTCGAGAAGCCGAGGTAGTAGCCGTCGACATCGCCGGCGTCGAGGAAGACGCGGCGCAGGATGTAGTCGTGCGTGTGCGGCGGCACGTGCAGGCGGCCCTCGCGATCGGAGCACTGTGCGTCCGCAGAGCCAGACCCCCAAGCCACCCAGACGCCGTGCGTGGCACGCATGGTGGGATCGAGCGCAGTGACGAGCCCGCCCGGCGGCTGCCGCACCTCAATGGCCCGCTCCCGATCCGCGCCCTCGATGCGCCGATGCTCATACGGCTCCCGATTGGAGAGCATAATGAGTGTGCGATCCTTCAGGAGGGACGACAGATCGGGCATGCATCACCGGCTGGAAGGCAGGGGCGTCGCACGGACATTCGTATGTTGTGCAGGAACCACCTGACTGGCAATGGGCTCACGGCACGCTAGCTTCTCGTATCCTCGCTCAGGATACGCTCATGCGCATCGGCATCCCGATCGGTTGATGAGGCTCGTCACGGCGCGTGCACCCGCGCGAATGGACTTCGGGGGCGGCTGGACGGACGTTCCGCCCTGGTCCACGGAGCAGGGCGGGTGCGTCTGCAACGCGGCCATCACGCTGTACGCATCGGTCCGATTGCACGATGAGCGCGTGCACGTGAGGAGCGCGACGAGCGACGTGGCGCTCGCGCAGGCCGCGCTGGGCCGGGCGGGACTCGGCGGCGTGAGCGCCGACGTGTCCAGTGACTTCCCGAAGAATGCCGGGTTGGGCGGCTCATCCGCGGTGGGTGTCGCGCTGCAGGCGGCGATTGCCCGCTGGCGTGGCGAGGACGTCGACGCAGCGTCGTTCGCCGAGCGGAGCCGCGACGTGGAGGTGGACGAGATGGGGATCGCCGGCGGCCGGCAGGATCACTATGCGGCCGTATTCGGCGGACTGCTGGGACTGTATTTCGGCGAGCGTGTTACGATCCGCTGTCTGGTCATGTCGGCCGACCTCGTGCGTGAGATCAGCCAGCGGTGCATCGTGGCGTACACCGGTGAGTCGCGCGTTTCCGGCGACACCATTACGGCCGTCCTCGATGCGTATCGCGCGCGTGAGCGACGTGTGGTACTGGCGCTCACCCGCATGCGCGCGCTCGCCGAGCAAATGATCGAGGCATTCGCGAATCACTCGCTGAGTGACGTGGCTGAGCTCGTGAACGAACACTGGGAGTACCAGCGCGCGCTGCATCCGACGATCACGACGCCTGGCATCGAGCACATGATCGCTGTGGCGCGCGCCGCCGGTGCCACCGGCTGCAAGGCGCTGGGCGCGTCAGGAGGCGGATGCGTGCTGGCCATTGCGCCGCAGGAGCGCGCGGCGGAGGTTCGCGCCGCGGTGGCCCGGGTGGCGCAGCCGCTGACGTTCACGGTGGATGTGACGGGCGTACAGGTGGACGGCGCGTGACGGTCGAGCGGGGTGACGCGGTGGCGCTCACGCGCGCGCTGGTGGCGGTGGACTCGCGCAACCCGTCGCTCGTAGCTGGCGGCCCCGGCGAGCAGGCAGTGGCGCGCGTGTTGAGCGAGGTGTTGCGCGGCTGGGGGTTGAGCGTGGACGTGCGCGATGCGGCGCCAGGACGGCCGAATGTCGTGGCGCGTACGGGGCACACGTCCGGCGACGCCGATGGCCCCGCGCTCATGTTCAACGGGCATCTGGACATTGTCGGCACGGAGGGTATGACGCATGCCCCCTTCGACACGGCGGTGCGGCACGAGCGGATCTACGGGCGCGGATCGGCCGACATGAAGGGGGGCATCGCGGCCATGTGCGCCGCCGCGGTGCGCGCCGGGGACGCGGGACTCGCGACGCCCGTCATTCTCGCGGCTGTGGCGGATGAGGAATTCGAGAGCCTCGGCACCCGCGCGCTGCTGGCGAGCGGTGTGCGCGCCGCCGCGGCGATCGTCACCGAGCCCACGCGTCTGGCCATTGCGCCCGCGCACCGCGGATTCGCGTTTCTCACCGTGACGATTCACGGCCGCGCGGCGCATGGCAGCCGGTGGGACATCGGCGTGGATGCCATTCGCCATGCGGGGCTGCTGCTGGCGGAGCTGGATGCGCTGCAGGAAGGCCCGCTGGCGCGGCGTCTGCATCCGTTGCTCGGTCCGGGCTCGTTGCATGCGTCACTCATTAAAGGCGGCACGGGGATGTCCACCTATCCGGATCGGTGCACGGTGAAGCTGGAGCGGCGCACGCTGCCGGACGAACGTGGCGCGGATGCGCTGCGCGAGGTGGAGGACGCCTGCGCACGAATCCGGGCGCGGCGGCCCACGTTTGCCGCGGACGTGGTGCTGGATCTGGCCATGGGCGCGAGCGACGTTCCTGCCGACGCGCCCATCGTGCGTGCGTTGCGCAGCGCGCTGGAACAGAGCAGCGAGCAGCCGCGCATTGAGCCAATGTACGCGTGGACGGATTGCGCGCTGCTCAATGACGGCGGCATTCCGGCGATCTGTTTCGGCCCCGGCGACCTCGCGCTGGCGCATGCAAACGAGGAGTGGGTTTCGACTGACGAGATCGAGCGCGCCACGGCGGTGCTCAGTCGGCTGGCGCTCGACTGGGGACGGACGGCGGGAGCGAGCTGATGCAGTTGACGCACACGCAATACGATGCCCTGGAGCGCGCGATCACCGACGGGCGGCGCCTGGTTGTCTGGCGGCGCGGCACGGAATACGTGGTCATCCCGCTCGGGCTGCGTCTGGTGGATGGTCACGAGGAAATCACGGCACGGCATCCGACGACGGGCGAGGACATCGTGCTCAGGCTGGATGAGATGGACAGCATGGAGCCGGTCGGGAACGGGTCGTAGCGCTCGGCGCGGCGGCGTGTCATCTCCGCTGTGCTGGATGCGTGCCGTCCGTACCGGGTGCACGCCAGCGGGTCCGGCCGGCATCTCCATTATTATTCCCGGCATGCCTCTCTCCACTGCCGCCCTCATTCTCATCTACGCCGACGAATCCTGCCTGGGAAATGGGCGGGAGGGGAGCAATCCCGGTGGCGCGGGCGGCGTGATCGAGACACAGCACCCGCGCACCGGGGAGCTCATCCGGCGCGACTACTGGGTGTCGGAGCCTGCCACGACGAACAACCGGATGGCGCTGTGGTCGGCCATTGAAGGTTTGCGGCGCATCTCCACGAGCGGAACGCGCCATGACGTGGCGTTCGTGAGTGATTCGCGCTACCTCGTGGATGGCATGACGAGTTGGGTGTACGACTGGGCGCGGCGTGGCTGGCGGCGCAAGTCCGGCGCAATCGAGAACCTGGAGCTGTGGCAGGAGCTGGTGCGCGCGGCGCGCGCGCATCGCGTGGCCTGGCGCTGGGTGCGCGGCCACATGGGGCACCCACAGAACGAGTATGCCAACATGCTCGCCACGCGTGCCGCTGCGGATCAGTCGCGGTCGGAGGGCCTCGCTCCCTCGGAATTCGACGCCTGGCTCGCGCGGCATCGCGAGCGGACGCGCGGAGGCGCCGAGCCCGATCCCCTCCCCGACCGCGCCACGCTGCGCTTCGCCCGGGCGTTACCGCCCGTCCCGGAGGACAGTCCATCACTCGGACTGCATCTTCTCTGACGGGAGACACCATGCGCAAGGCGATTCTCATTCTTGCCGTCGGCGCGGCGATAGGCTATTTCTGGGGCTTCAACGACGCACAGATTCACAAGACCGACGTCGTGACGCGGCTGGTGCGACGCGCCGGAGGCACCACGCGCGGCGAGGTCGCGAACGATGCGGATGCCATGATGAAGAAGGTGGAGCAGCAGTAGCCGGCGAGCATTTCTTCCGGAGTGCGTGATTCGTGATGCCACCGCGCCGCTTCAGCATGCTCAGCGTGCTGATTCCCTGTTACAACGAGGCCGCCACCATTGATCGCACGCTCGACGCGGTGCTCCAGCTTGGTCACGTGCTGGCGCCGTCCGGTTTGGCGATGCAGATCGTCGCGGTGGATGACGCTTCGCGCGATGCCACCTTCGACCGGCTGAGCGCGCGCGCGCAGGAAGCGGGCGGCGCCATCGTGGTGGCCCGTCACCCGGAAAATCGCGGGAAGGGCGCGGCGATTCAGTCAGCGCGCTCCCACGCCACCGGCGACATGGTGATCATCCAGGACGCGGACCTGGAGTACAACCCGTCGGACATCCCCGCCATGATCGCGCCCATTCTGGATGGCCGCGCCGATGCGGTGCTGGGTTCACGATTCGCCGGCGGCGGCGCGCACCGCGTGCTGTATTTCTGGCACAGTCTGGGCAACCGTGGACTGACGATCCTGTCCAACATGTTCACGAATCTGAATCTCACGGACATGGAGGTGGGCTACAAGGCGTTCACCATGGATGCCTTCCGCATCATGCGACTGACGAATCCCCGCTTCGGACTGGAGCCGGAAATCGTCGCGCGACTCTCGCAGATGGGCGCACGCGTGTACGAGGTACCCATCAGTTATCACGGCCGCACGTATGCGGAGGGGAAGAAGATCACCTGGCGGGACGGGATCGCCGCGCTCTTTCACATTCTGCGCGCCCATTCGTCGGGCGCATTGCAGCCGCGACTGGCCGATGAAACGCCCGCGCCGTCGCATGCGATCCGGGAGCCGGTGACGAGCGCGTAACCTCGTTTGCCGTCCATTGCGCATCGCCCGGGCACCGCGGCGTGCCCTTGCGCAACTTCCGGCGCCGCGATTGTGTATGAGACAGCGTTGCACTGAACGGCTGTGGCTTCCGCGCTTTCACGCTGCTCTGACATGACGGCTCCAATGGACGACATCGATCGCATGTTCCGGCGGCTCGTGCAGAACGTCCGGAACGGATTCCCGGAGTACCTGTCGCACCCCTTCGAGGTGTCCGAGCTCTACCAGACGCTGATTCCCTACCGGCACAATCGGCGCGAGCTCGGCATCGAGACGAACCAGGATTACGAGATTGCCCTCTGCCAGCTCCTGGCGGGCGAAGGTGGCTATCTCGTCGCTGATCCCGCGCTCACGGAGACGATGCGGCGCGAGCTGGCCACGTCGAATCCGAATACCGCAATCTTCCGCGAGTTCGCGGCGTCGCGCGTGTCGTTCGCACCGAACGCCCAGCGTCGCTTCGACGAGATGGGTGGCGCGCTGTCGAGCGCGACACCCATGCCCGATGCACCGGTGCGGCGGTCGTCGCCCTCCGGAACGCGCGCAGCGGATTCGCCGCCACCATCATCGCGAGAGTCGCACAGGGCATCGCGCCATGGCAACGCGCCGGTCGCCGCGGCAGCCGCCGTGACCGATGCCGGCGGTGGAATGTCCGCCAGTCAGAAGATGCCTGCGCCGCTTCCCGGCGCGGTGGACGGCGCCTGTCGCTACTGCGGGGGCGGTCTGCCGCCGGGGCGACAGGCGCAGTTCTGTCCGCACTGCGGTCAGAATCTCACCGTGCAGCGCTGTCCGGCGTGCGGCGCCGAGCTGGATCTGAACTGGAAGTTCTGCATTTCCTGCGGACGCGGAGTGGGCGCGTCGTGACGCGCGCCGCAGCCGCGATGCTGATGTTGTTCCTCGCGGCGTGCACCGGTGATTCAAGGAAGGGCGGGCCCGTTCCGTACGACACGGCCGCGGTGATGCCGCTCGACACCTCCATTGGCGTCAACGACACGACACGACAGTCCGTGCCCGCCGAGAGCTCGGGTACGGCGCCGGCTCCGACCACGCCGGTCGCGCCGACCATTGTCGCACGTTCCGACAGCGCGGCCGGCGACATGCTGTACCATGGCAAGGCGCGCTGCTTCACCTGTCATGGAGATCGCGGTACGGGTACCGACCGGCTGGGCCCGAGTCTCGCCGACACCGTATGGGTCGACCTCGACGGTTCGGTCACCGCCATTCGGGATGCGATCGCCAACGGTATCTCCACGCCGCGCACGTTCTCCGTCGCCATGCCCGCCTACTCCACCGCACTCACGCCAACCGAGATGCAACAGATCGCGGAGTACGTCTTCGTCCTGTCGCATCCAGGGTGGACAGAGTCGGATTCGGCACACGCGACGGACAGCGCGCGCACCCGCGTGCCGCCCGAGCGCGTCCAGCCCAACCTGCCATGAGTGAACAGACGCTCGCCGTCATCGCCGGAGACGGCATCGGGCCGGAGGTGATTCGCGAGGCACTCAAGGTGCTGCGCGCGGTGGATGCGGTCCATCGCACGGGCATCGTGGTGGAGATGCTGCCCTATGGGGCGGATCACTACCTCCGAACCGGCGAGACGCTGCCCGCCGCCGAGATGCGCCGACTGGGACGCGAGGTGAGCGCGATCTTCGTCGGCGCGCTCGGCGATCCGCGCGTACCGGGGAACGAACACGCGCGCGACATCCTGCTCGGGATGCGCTTTCAGCTCGACCTGTACGTGAACGAACGGCCGGCGCGCCTCTTCGACGCGCGGCTCACACCGCTGCGCGACAAGTCGCCGGCTGACATCGACCTCGTCGTCTTTCGCGAGAACACCGAAGGGCTGTACGTGGCCATCGGCGGCACCTTCAAGCAGGGCACGGCGGACGAGATCGCCATTGCCGAGGAGCTCAACACGCGCAAGGGCGTGGAGCGCATCGTGCGCCATGCGTTCGAGTGGGCGGCAGCGCACGGAAAGACGCACGTGACGATGGCGGACAAGGCGAACGCCATTGCCGCGCACCAGCTCTGGCGCCGCGTGTTCGAGGAAGTGGGGGGCGAGTATGCCGGCATCCAGCGTGACACTCGCTACATCGATGCCATGGCGATGGATCTGGTGCGCACGCCGGAGAGCTTTCAGGTGATCGTGACGGGCAACCTGTTCGGCGACATCCTGTCGGATTTGGCATCCGTACTCGCTGGCGGCCTGGGACTGGCGCCGAGCGCGAACCGGCACCCGGGGGGCGTGACAATGTACGAGCCGGTGCATGGGAGCGCGCCACCGCTGGCGGGCAGGGATGTGGCGAACCCAATGGCGGCGATTCTCACGCTGGCGATGATGCTCGCCGACCTGGGCCATGCGGGCGCCGCCGCGCGCGTCGAGCGCGCCGTCCGCGCGGCGATCGCGGAGGGCATCGGCACGCCGGATATCGGCGGGAAGATGGGGACGACCGCCGTCGGCGACTGGATCGCCGCGGCGATCGCCGACGGAAGGCCGTGAGGCGCCGGCCCTTTTTCCCGCGCCGTCCCCAACCCATCTTTCATTCTTCCTGCTTCCATGTGATGTGCTCGTGAAAACACAGAATTCCAGCCGCGATGTCGTCTTTCTGTCGGCTGTTCGGACGCCGTTCGGCACGTTCGGGGGTGCGTTCAGGGATCTGAGCGCCATTGATCTCACCGTATTCGCCGCCAAGGCCGCCATGGAGCGCGCCAAGGTCGAGCCGGCGGAGATTCAGCAATCCATTTTCGGCAACGTGATGCAGACCACGTCGGACACGATTTACTTCGCGCGTCACGTGGGGCTGCGCTCTGGCTGTCCCATCGAGACGCCGGGACTCACGGTCAACCGGCTGTGCGGCTCGGGGTTCCAGGCGGTGGTGAACGGCGCCGAGGAAATCCTGCTCGGCGAGTCCGAGATCTGCCTGGTGGGCGGCGGCGAGTCCATGTCGCAGGCGCCGCACGTGCTGCGCGGGCTGCGCTGGGGACTCTCGCTCGGCAAGATGCCGCCACTCGAGGACGCGCTCTGGGAAGGGCTGAAGGACCCGGTCGCGGGGCTCGCCATGGCGGAAACCGCGGAGAAGCTGGCCGTGCAGTACAACCTGGACCGCGGCTGCGTGGATGAGTACGCGCTGCGCTCGCAGCAGATGGCCAAGGCCGCATGGGATGCCGGCGTCTTCGATGATGAAGTCATCGGCATTCCGGTGAAGAATCCGAAGACGCGCCAAGTGGAGGAATTCCGTCGCGACGAGCACATGCGTCCCGATACCACCCTGGAAGGCCTTGCGAAGCTCCGCCCGGTGTTCAAGCAGGATGGCGTGGTCACGGCGGGCAACGCGTCCGGGATTGGCGATGGCGCGGGCGCGCTCGTGGTGTGCAGCGAGGAGTTTGCGAAGACGAAGAACGCCAGGCCACTGGCGCGGCTGGTGTCGTGGGGAATCGCGGGAGTGGATCCGACGATCATGGGGATTGGTCCCGTGCCGGCGTCGCGCATCGCGCTGCGCAAGGCGGGACTGACGCTCGAGCAGATGGATCTGATCGAAGTGAACGAGGCATTCGCGCCGCAGGTGTGCGCGGTGGAGCGGGAGCTGAAGATTCCCCGGGAGAAGTTCAACGTGCACGGCGGTGCCATTGCCATGAGTCATCCGCTCGCGGCATCGGGTGCGCGCATCACGGCGCACCTCATTCACGCATTGCGCGCGGCCGGCAAGCGCTACGGGCTGGGGTCCGCCTGCATTGGCGGCGGCCAGGGCATCGCGGTCATCATCGAGGCGCTGTCGTGAGAGCCGGGCGCCCTGGCGCCGCGACCACCGTTCTGCTGTGTCTCGTGCTGGCCGGTTGCGCCGGCCTGATGGGCGCCAATACCGGTGGAGCGCCCGCCGGCGGCGAGGCGCTCCCGGCTCCCACGGGTCCGGCGTGGCCCGTGCGGACGCGCTACAACGTGGATCTCTGGCTCCACGGGTATGCGATGATCACGAACGACAACACGCAGATCCCGTATTACAAGCGCGGTTATCGCGACAGCATGCTCGTGCTGGAGCAGAAGGCCAACGTGTCGTCGAAGCTGCTGGAGCAGCGCGACCAGTTGCAGGCCCAGTTGACGGCATCCCCGCAGATGGCGGGCGGCCAGTTCCTGCCGCTCTACTTCGATTCATGGGACTCCATGCAACGGGGCATTGACGCCTTCCTCCGGGCGGGCGGCGATCCCACCAGGGCCGTGGACCAGCCGACGCAGGTGCAGATCGCGGTGATCGCGGCGTCCTTCCCGACCGCGGCCGACCGCACGTGGCTGCGCACGTTCACGCTGGCGCTCATGGATGAGAGCACGCGGTTCTACCAGAGTTACTGGAATGCGCAACAGCGTGAACGGAGTCCGATCGTCGTGGCACTGGACTCGCTGTGGACCAGGACGTATCTGCCGCGGTTCTCGACGTTCCTGCACAACAGCCAGCAAGGCCGGGGCGAGCTCTTTCTGGCACTGCCGCTCGATGGCGAGGGGCGCACGGTGGTAACCAACGCGCATACCAGCGAGATCGCGGTGGACTTCCCCGAGGCGGGTGGAGACCCGAAGGATGTGATCTACGCGTTCGCGCATGAAGCCATGGGCGCCATCGCCGGCCGGGCCGTGACGGACAACACGACGCCCGCCGAGCAGCGCGCGGGTGCCGCGGATCGCTACTCGAGTCCGGCGGCGGTGCGCGGCGGCGCGATGCTGCTCAAGCGGCTGGCGCCGGAGCTCGTTCAGGGATACGAGCAGTACTACCTGAAATCGGCCGGCGTACAGAATACCAGCGCCAACGTGGACACCATGTTCGAGCAGACGTTCGCGCTCCCCGCGAGCATCGCCGACGCCATCACCCGGCAGATCACGACCGTGATGGGTGGCATCTGAGTGATCATGGCGGAAGACGGCAACCTACCCGTACAGCCACCCAGGCGGCTGGATCGCGCGGCACTCGAGCGCGTACTCGCGCGCGCGGCCTCGCTGCAGGCCAGTGACGCCGATCCCTCCGAGCCGGCGCTCAGCGAGGACCAGCTCGTGGAGATCGGGAAGGAGGTGGGGCTCTCAGCGCAGCATCTGCGACAGGCGATGGCGGAGGAGCGCGGCCGCCAGGCGTTGCCCGATGAGGAGGGATCGCTGGCTCACGTGTTCGGCGCGGCGCTCGTGCACGCGAGCCGCACGGTCCGTGGTCGCCAGGAGGACGTGCTGCGCTCGCTCGATGCCTGGATGCAGGCGGAAGAGAGCCTGCGCGTGAAGCGCCGCTTCGCCGACCGCATCCTGTGGGAGCCGCGTCCGGGACTCGTCACGGAGATGCGGCGCGCGCTGAACGTCGGCGGGCGCGGCTATTACCTCTCCCGCGCGCATGAAGTCTCCGCGACCGTGGTACCCGTGGATGAGGGGCGCGTACTCGTGCGGCTCGAAGCCAACATCGCGAATGTGCGAACGCAGCGGCTGGCCGGAGGCGGCGCGATGGCGGGTGTGGGAGCCCTGAGCAGCGCGACCCTCATCGTACTCGGCGTCTTCGTGCCCATCGCCATCGTTCCCGCCGGCGCTGCGCTGGTGGGCGGGTACTTCGTGGCCCGCTCGCACCGGCCCGTCGTGGTACGAGCACAACTGGCGCTGGAACAGATTCTCGACCGGCTGGAACGCGGCGAGGTTCCGCGGGCAGGATTGCTGGGAACGCTCGCGCAGGGCATGACGAACTTCTGACCCACCGGTCATCCTTTCTCTCTCTCAGCCCATCACCGCATGACAACCATCAAGACCGCAGGCGTGCTCGGCGCCGGACTCATGGGATCGGGAATCGCGCAGGTGTGCGCGCAGGCCGGACTCACGACCCGGGTGCGCGAAGTGAGCGACGCCCTGTGCCTGCGGGGAAAGACGACCATCGAAAAGAGCTTCAATCGCGCCATCGAGAAGACCAAGGGGAAGGTAAGCGCAGCGGATCGCGATGCGGCCATGGCGCGGCTGCACTTCACCACGAACGTCTCCGATCTGGCGGACTGCGACATCGTGATCGAAGCGGTCGTCGAGGATCTGGAGCTCAAGAACGGCCTTTGGAAGGAGCTGGACGGCATCTGCCCCGAGCACACGATCTTCGCATCGAACACGTCGAGCCTGACGATCGCGGCCATGGCATCGGCCACGGCGCGCCCCGACCGCATGGTGGGGCTGCACTTCTTCAATCCCGTGCCGGTGATGAAGCTGGTGGAAGTCGTGCGCACCGTGACGACCAGTGACGACACCTTCCAGCGCGCGTTCGCGTTCGCGAAGCGCCTGGGAAAGGAACCCATCGCCGCCAAGGACAACTCGGGGTTCGTCGTCAATCTCCTGCTCGTGCCCTACCTCGTGGATGCGATCAACGCGCTGGAGCACGGCGTGGCGAGCGTGGAAGACATCGACAAGGGGATGATGCTCGGCACGGGCTACCCGATGGGACCGTTCACCCTGCTGGACTTCGTGGGCCTCGACACGACGTACAAGATCGCCGAGATCATGTTCGATGAGTACCGCGAGAAGCGCTACGCGCCGCCGCCGCTGCTCAAGCGCATGGTGCTCGCCGGGATGTACGGGCGGAAGTCGGGAAAGGGCTTCTACGATTACAGCGTGGATCCGCCGGCGGTGAACGAGCTGGGGTTGTGAGTTCTGCCTGTCGTCCCGGCACAGTTGCCCCGGCACAGTCGCCGCTCCTTCATGGATGCGCTGTCGTTCCACTCTGACATCCTCTCCCGCGCGCTCTACGCGGAGGGCGCCGGAATAGCACGCGCCATTCCATCCGGCGTGATCGTCGCGCGAAGGGCGGACGACGTCGTGCGCGCCCTGCAGTGGGCGCGTGACCGCGGCGCCATGCTGGTACCGCGCGGTTCGGGAAGCGGCATGGCGGGCGGCGCCGTGGGCACCGGCGTGATGCTCGACCTGAGCCGGCTGCGCGCACTGCATCCGGTTCGCGATGAGCGCGTGTTGGTGGAACCCGGGGTGTTGCGCGACGAGGTGGAGGATGCGGCGCGCGCCGCCGGGCTGCGCTTTCCGGTGGACCCGTCCAGCGGCGCGTTCTGCACGATTGGCGGCATGGCCTCCACCAACGCCGCGGGCGCGCACACGCTGCGCTACGGTTCCATGCGCGCGTGGGTCACGGCGCTCGATTGCGTCTTCGAGGATGGCGCGCGCGCCACCGTGCGACGGGGCGAGCCATTGCCCGACGTACCCGCCATCGCCCGGTTTCTCGCCGGGCCGCACGGCGCCATCCTGAGCGAGCCGGCGCCCCAGCGCGAACGCGTCGGCGTACGGAAGGACTCGTCCGGGTACGCCATTGGCGCGTACGCGCGCTCGGGCGAGCTGATTGATCTCCTCGTGGGGAGCGAGGGAACGCTGGCGATCCTTGTCGGTGTGGAGCTCTCGCTCGCTACGCCGCCGGGCGCAACGAGCAGTCTGCTGGCGCAGTTCGCGTCGCTGGAGGAAGCCGTTGACGCCGCCACCCGCGCGCGGGAAGCCGGCGCGAGCGCGTGCGAACTCCTGGATCGCACCTTTCTCGACGTGGCCGCTGGTGCCGCCGCCGAGCTCGCGGTGGGAGCGGGCACCGAGACCGTGCTGCTCACGGAAGCGGAGGGGAGCGACGCGCACGCGGCGGAGACGCTGGCCCGGGCCATTGCCGCCGAGTTCACGGCGGCCGGCGCCACGAATGTGCGCCTCGCGCTCGACCCGCACACCGAAGACTCGCTGTGGTCGCTGCGCCACGCGGCGAGCCCCATTCTCGCGCGGCTGGACCCCGCGCTCAAGTCCATGCAGTTCATCGAGGACGGCGCCGTGCCGCCGGCGTCACTGCCGGAGTACGTGCGTGGCGTGCGGCACGCCCTCGCCGCGCACGAGACACGCGGCGTCATTTTCGGCCACGCCGGCGACGCGCACGTGCACGTCAATCCGCTCGTGGACGTGCGAGCCACCGACTGGCGCGAACGCGTGGCCGGCATGCTGGACGAGGTCACATCGCTCGTGAGCCGGCTGGGGGGCACGACATCCGGCGAGCACGGCGACGGCAGGCTGCGGACGCCGCTCTCCAGTCGAGTGTGGCCCGCGCGCACCGAAGCGATCTTCGCCGACGTGAAGCGGGCCTTCGATCCGACGGGACTGTTCAACGCGGGCGTGAAGGTGTCGCTCCCCGCGCAGCAGGCGCTGGACGAGATCAAGTACGATCCTGATCTGCCGCCGCTCCCCGCTGCCGCGCGCGCGGCGCTCGACCGGGTGGAGCGCGAGCGCGGCTACGCGCGGGCACGGCTGGAGCTGATCACGGCCTGAGCGCAGTCAAATGGCCCGCGAGCGCAACGCGCTGGTTTGCGGCGCGCCGCCGCCCCGGTATTTTTCTCAGCGCCCGCGTCCCTTCTCTCTCTCCGGCCCGCCGCCCCGTGTTCATCTACGAACCCACCATCACGCTGCTCTCGCGTCCAAGCTTCAGCGAGCCCGCTCACCTGCCCGTGCACTGGATGGGCGAGGGAACCGACGGTGAGCGGCTCGCGGAATTCGCCGGCCGGCTCTGCTACATGAGCCAGAAGAACCCGGCGTCGCGGGAGACGCGGGAGTACCTGGAGAACATCAAGAAGCAGGGACACGGGAGCGTGCTGGAGCACGCCAACTACTCGGTGCTCTTCGAGGGCGTGAGCCGGTCGCTGACGCACGAGCTGATCCGGCATCGCGCGGGCTGGGCGTACTGCCTCGCCGGTGATACGCTCATTTATAGCGAGCGCCGCGCAGGTGGACGTCGCAACGGGGCCAAGAAGCGAACGATTCGCCAGATTTACGAAATGTCGGCGACGCCGCACGGGCGCTCCCGGTTGAAGCTGATAAGGCTTCGGTGCCTGGACCAGGCCTCCGGCACGTTCACGACGGGCCGCATCGCTTCGGTTGCACGAGCGGGCGTGAAGCCTGTCTTTCGAGTCGAGCTCGAGGACGGGAAGACGATTACCTGCTCCAGAGAACACCGATTTCTCACGGAGACAGGCTGGCGCGCGCTGGAGGATATCGTTGGCGGACTGCAGATGTCTGTTGGAGGCAGTGCGGTGAGGGGTGCATTGGACCAGCATATCTTCGTGAACGGTATTCCAGCGTATCGTGATGCCGCATGGCTCAAGCGACATTACCACGACATGAATCTCGACCAGCGGAGCATAGCGCAGCTGGCCGGCGTCTCGTCGCATTGCGTGAGATCCTGGATCAGGCGCCTCGGCCTGCAAAAGCCGACGGGGACAGGAATGACGGGACGGACGCCGTGGAACAAGGGGCGTTGCTACCAAGCGGGCTGGCACCATTCTTCGGAGACTCGCAAAGCGCTTGGCGACCAGAAGCGGGGATCGAGAAATCCCGCGTGGCGGGGTGGGACGACGCCGTACGGTGTAGTTGTGCGCATGGAAGCCACTGCACTCCGTCCAGAAATCTTCGCGCGTGACAATCATACCTGCCGATTGTGCGGCATTCGCGGCGGCAAGCTCACGATCCATCATATCCTGCCTATCTGGGCACGTCCCGATCTGGCGATGGACAAGGGTAACCTGGCCTGCGTGTGCCGGTCCTGTCATCTGAAGGTGAACGGACGCGAACTGGAGTATGTGACACTATTCGGTCGGTCTCTTTCAGAGATCCCGAGCGGCACGGTCCGGAAGGTTTCCGGCGGGCGACTGCTGGCCCCGGTCGCGCGCCGCATTGTCAGCGTTACGTACGCTGGTGAGCAGGAGACGTTCGACCTCGAGATGGCGGGCGAAAACCACAATTTCGTCGCCAATGGGATAGTCACCCACAACTCTCAGCTCAGTCAGCGGTACGTGGACGAGACCGAGGCGAACTTCGTGGTGCCGCCGGCGATCATTGGCGACGAGGTGCTCGAAGCCGCGTGGCGCACGCAGATCGAGGCGGCGCAGGCGAGCTACGTGGCGCTCGTGGCGCAGCTCATGGAGCGCTACGCGTGGGTGGAGAGCAGGGTCCACCGGCGGAAGATGGCCCGCGAGGCCGCGCGGGGCGTGCTCCCCAATTCCACGGAGACCAAGATCGTGGCCACGGGCAACGCGCGCGCCTGGCGCACCATGCTCGAGCTGCGGGCCGGTGAAGGCGCCGAGCAGGAAATCCGGCGCATGGCCGTCGCGGTGCTGCGGCTGCTGCAAGCCGAAGCGCCGGCCTTCTTCTCGGACTTCGAGATCTACCTGGCGGACGACCGGAAGGAGTCGGCGCGCGTGGGCTACCACAAGGTGTGAGCGCCAGAAGCGCGGCGCGCGCTCGTCGCTCGCTCCGCCATCGTGCCCGCCATCGTGCCCGCGCTCGTGCGCTGACGTTCGTCATCAAGAAAATTTTTCACGAATTGCCGACAAAATCATTGCGCACAGAGTTTGTGGTTCCTATCTTGCGCGCGTTCGAAAACAGCGACGGCATTGATGGTCGTCGCGCGATCGAACCAGACCAGCGAGTGCCAGGAGCGAATGACGCGCATCGGGTTGGCGTACAACCAGAAGCCGGATCAGGCGGTGCTCCGCCTCGAGGAGGACGACGCACTCTCGGAGGACGAGCCTCCCAGTAGTCGCACCACGTCACTCCCGGGCGGCGCGACGCCATCATCCGCGTCGCCTGACGATGAGTTCGCCGAGTGGGACAGCGCGGAGACGATCGCCGCAGTGGAGCAGGCGCTTCAAGGATTGGGCGACGTTGTCCGGCTGGAAGCAACCGCGGATTTCCCGGAGCGGTTGCGCGCCGAGAATCCCGATATCGTGTTCAACATGGCCGAGGGGCTGCGCGGCGCGAATCGCGAAGCGCACATTCCGGCTATTTGCGAGTTTCTTGGTGTACCGTATTCCGGGTCAGACCCGTTCACGCTCTCGCTGTGCCTGGACAAGGCGCGGACGAAGGAAGTGCTGGGATTCCACGGGGTGAGAACGGCGCTGCATGCGGTAGTCCGCGACTCTGGCAGCGGAAGTCGGGAATGGGCAATCGGGAATGGGGAATCATGGGAATGGGGAATGGGGAGGTCGCGGGCGAGTGATCGCGGAAAGCGCTCCTCGCAGTTCCGCTTCCCGCTTCCCGCTTCCCGCTTCCCCGTCTTCGTGAAGCCGGTGCACGAGGGTTCCTCCAAGGGGATCACCGAACGGAACCTGTGCCGGAACGCTGACGAACTGGACGAGCAGATCGTCCAACTCCTCGAGCGCTACAACCAGCCCGTGCTCGTCGAGGAATATCTGCCTGGTGCCGAGTTCACCTGCGCGGTGCTCGGCAATGGACGCGCGGCGCGGGTATTGCCGATTGTCGGGATGAACTTCGACGCACTCCCGGCCGGCGCGCTGCCGGTGTATGGCTTCGAGGCGAAGTGGTTGTGGGATCGCCGCGAGAAGCCGCTGGAGATTTTTGAGTGCCCCGCGCGGATCGACGAGGCGCTGCGACGCAGGATCGAGGAGATCGTGCTCGCCGCCTACCGCGTGCTCGGCTGTCGCGATTGGTCGCGCGTGGATGTGCGACTGGATGCGGCGGGCGTGCCCAACGTGGTGGAGGTCAACCCCCTCCCGGGAATTCTCCCCGATCCAGCGGACAACTCGTGCTTGCCGAAGGCGGCGCGCGCCGCCGGGATGAGCTACGACCAGCTCATTCAGGCGTGCGTGCGGCACGCCGCGGAACGACAGGGGGTGTCCCTGTCGTGCAAGGCCACGCGCCGATCCCGGCGCGCGGCGGCGTTGGGCTGACGTCGCGCTGCGCGATGCTCACCCGGATGGCGGCCATCCGTCCATGGGACAGGTCGCACCGGCGGCATCGCGGCATCGCGGGCCATGCCCTCACCACGAGCGGGAGGGGTTGCATGAAGATCGCCATTCTCTTCGACGGCGCGTCCGCCCTGGGCAAGAGTGCCGATGTCCTCATTCTCGAGACGCTCGAGGCCATTGAGAGCATCCTGCAGGCCGAGGGCAATTCCATCACGCGCGTCCCCGCCTACGCGGACGGACGCTGGGTGGATCGACTGCGCCGCGGAAAGTTCGACCTCGTCTTCAACATGTGCGAGGGCATTGACGGCGACGCGACGCTCGAGCCGGCCGTCATTTCCTCGCTCGAGGCATCGGGCATTCCGTTCACCGGCAACTCGTCGTGGACCACCGCGCTCTGTCTGCGCAAGCACATCGTAAACGCGGTGCTGCAACAGGCGGGGCTGCCCATTCCGCCCTACGCCGTGGTGCGGCGCGGCGAGCGCGTGCCCGCGGTGGGATTCCCGGCCATCTGCAAGCCCGCCGCCGAGGATGCGAGCATCGGGGTGGAGCAGCGCTCGGTGGTGCGCTCGGTGCGCGCGCTCTCAGCCCGGGTGCACGCCATGCACGCCCGCTGGAACGAGATCCTGGTACAGCGGTTCATAGACGGACGCGAGGTGAACGTGGGCATCGTGGGCGACCAGGTGCTGCCGGTCGCCGAGATTCTGTTCGACGGCATGCCCAAGCGAATGTGGCGCATCGTGTCGTACCGCTCCAAGTGGGAGACCGGGAGCGACGAGGACGCGGGCGCGCAGCCGGTGTGTCCCGCCGACCTCACGCCGGAGCTCACGAGCGAGGTCCGGGAGATCGCGCTGGCGGCATGGATGCTGGTGGGCGGACGCAGCTACGGTCGCGTGGACATGCGCATTGATGGCGAGGGTCGTCCCTGGATCCTCGAAGTGAACGCCAATCCCGACATCGCGCCGGACGCAGGGCTCGCGCGCATGGCCGGGGTGGCTGGCGTGGACTACGACGCGCTGATCCGCGCCGTGTGCGAGGACGCACGTGCTCACCGCGAGCTGCCGACGGATGACCGTTGGGCGCTCGCCGCGAGGTTGTCGGGTATGGCTCCGCAGATCGCGGCAGACGCACTCGACCTGTTCGCCGCGGGGGATCGCTGACTGATGCCCAGCTCGGTCGGCGGCCCCGTGGCCCTCTTTCCCTTCCTCTTTTCCGTTTTCCGTTTCTCCCACTCGCCTTCACGGGCGGGGAGCTGAATCACAATGAGTGAGTGGCAGCGAATTCTCAGAGAGGAGAGCATCGCCACCCTGGACAAGCTGGCCGAGCGGTTCGGCCGCGATGTCATAGACGTGGATGCGCTTGCCCCGGCGTTTGACAACTTCCAGATGCGCATTACGCCGGCCGCCCTGGACCAGATCAAGGAAGTGGGCGACCCCATGTGGAATCAGTACGTCCCCACTGTGCAGGAGCTGGAGATCCACGACGGGATCATCGACTCGCTGGACGAGGACGCCGACTCGCCGGTGCCGAACATCACGCATCGCTATCCGGACCGGGTGCTGTTCCTGGTGAGTCCGGTGTGTGCGTCGTACTGCCGCTTCTGCACGCGGCGCCGCAAGGTGGGCGATCCGGAGAAGATTCCGCTCAACCAGTACGACTCGGCGTTCGCGTACATCCGGAGCCACCCGGAGATTCGCGACGTGATCATGAGCGGCGGCGACCCGATGATGCTTTCGGACCGCCGGCTGGAGTACCTGCTGGAGAATCTGCGGGCGATTCCGCACGTGGAGATCATCCGGCTGGGAAGCCGGATCACCTCGCACCTGCCCGAGCGGATCACGCCGGAATTCTGCGAGATGGTGAAGAAGTACCATCCGGTGTACATGAACACGCACTTCAACCATCCCAGCGAGCTGGGTCCCGCCACGGTGAAAGCGCTCGGCATGCTGGCCGACGCGGGCGTACCGCTGGGCTGTCAGACCGTACTGCTCCGCGGCGTGAACGACGACCCCGCGGTGATGATGGAGCTGATGCAGAAGCTGCTCTACGCGCGGGTGCGGCCGTACTACATTTACATGGCCGACCAGGTGGCGGGGGGCGAGCACTTCCGGACGACGGTGCAGAAGGGGCTGGAGATCATCAAGGCGCTGCGCGGGTTCACGTCGGGGCTGGCGGTGCCGCACTTCGTGATCGACTCGCCCGGCGGCGGGGGAAAGGTGCCGCTGCTGCCCGAGTACGTGGAGGAGATCACCGACGACGAGGTGGTGTTCCGGAACTACGAGGGGAAGCGGTTCGTGTACAAGCAGCCGAAGATTCCTGTGGAGGTGGGCTGCGACGGCGAGGGATCGCCGGACATCGTGCCGATCGAAGTGGGAAAGCGGACGAAGCGCGCGCGGGGGAAGAAGGCGGCGCGGGGGTGAGGGCTGGTGTGGGAGGGAGCAATGGGGTCAGAGTCGATTGATGGATAAATCCATCAATCGAGTCTGACCCCATTGATCATCGCGCTGCGGATCCTGACGGTGATCGTGCCCTGACCGGCCGTATCAGAATTTTTGTGTGTGAGGGTGGTGCATTAGGTATACCGCGGCTCGGGGTGAAAGCGATCGGGGAACAGAATCGCGAAGTGGACGAGGGCTGCGTGCCAAGCGGGCGCGGGATGCCAGCGTTTCTTGATG
>DATNDS010000093.1:0-2168 GCA_035553215.1 Gemmatimonadaceae bacterium | reverse complement strand
ATTTCAGGATGGACAGGATTTACAGGATTCTCACGGTGCCGTTCCAAAAGCATTCGCCGTCGTTCAGCGAACTCACTGAAGCTTTGGGCTCGGCTCCCAACAATCCTGTTAATCCCGTCAATCCTGAAATCCTGTCTTCTTGTGGCGATCAATGGGGTCAGAGTCGGTTGCTCCCCGCCCCACCACCCCGCGCTTGGGAATCGGCAATCGGGAATGGGAAATCGGTAAGGCAATCCGCCCCCGCCGCCTCACCCCGATTCATCAAAAGCAGGGAATCGGCCTCCCCATTCCCACGATTCCCCATTCCCGATTGCCGATACCCAAGGGAAGGGTGGCTGGGCGGTGGGAGCGTGGACCGCTCCCCTTGCCTCACGATGGGAACGGCACTATCATGGCCCAGTCCCTCACCACCGGCCCACAATGTCCGACGAGAATCGTCTCGATGTCAGTCTCATGCGTGGCACGCTCGACTTGCTCATCCTCAAGGCGCTGAGCTGGGGTCCCCGGCATGGGTACGCCGTCGCGGAGTGGATCGAGCAGGCTACGCACACCACGCTGCTCGTGGGCGAAGGCACGCTCTATCCCGCGCTCCACCGCCTCGAGCGGCAGGGGTACGTGCACGCGGAGTGGGGGCTGTCCGAGAACAACCGGAACGCCAAGTTCTATCACCTGAGCGCGACGGGCCGTGGGCGTCTGCGCTCGGGCAGTTCCGCGTGGCATCAATTCGTCGAGGCGGCCGGACGCGCGCTGCGCGCCACCTCGCCGGCGCCGGCCTGATGACGGACGAGTCGCGGCCCCGCCGCTTCCGACTCGACGTGGGCGCCCGGCGCGCCGAGCGCGATGTGAACGAGGAGATCGAGTTCCACATCGCCATGCGCGCGAAGAAACTCGCCGAGGCGGGGCTCGATCCCGCTTTCGCGCGCGTGGAAGCGGAGCGACAGTTCGGCGATTCCAGGAACGTCCGCGATGAATGCGTGACCATAGATCGCGCGCGGGTTCGCGCAGTGGAGCGCGCGCATCGTCTGGCCGATCTGCGCCAGGACGCGCGCTATGCCTGGCGCACCGTACGGAGCAACAGGGCCGCGACGCTCACCATGGTCGCGATCCTCGCACTTGGTATTGGCGCGAATACCGCGACGTTCACGCTCATCGATGCGCTGCTCCTGCGCACGCTCGGCGTGCCGCAGGCGGGGCAGCTCGTCACCATCGGCGATCCGCGGCGGACCGGTTCGCTCTCGCAGGGAACGCCGCGATCGGATCTCGCGTCGTACCCGCTCTATGCCGACCTGCGCGACGGCAATCACGTGCTGGCGGGACTCTACGCGTCCGGCCGCACGGGACGCCTCGATGTACGCGTCGCACGCGTTCCGGGCGCGGCCGGTGCGGCCGGTGCGGCCGGTGCAGACGGTGCGGACGGCGCCGCCACGGGCGACGAACCGGAGCACCCGCGCGCCCGCCTCGTCTCGGGCAATTACTTCTCCGTGCTGCGGGTGCCCGCCGTCGCCGGACGCACCTTCACCGGCAGCGAGGACATCGCGCCGGGTGCCGATCCCGTCGTCGTCATCAGCTATGACTGGTGGCAGCGGCGCTTCGCGGGCGCGCGCTCGGCGATTGGTCGCTCGCTCACGATCAATGGTGCGCCGGTCAGCATCGTGGGTGTCGCGCCACGCGGGTTCACCGGTGACATCGTGGGTCAGCCGACAGAGCTCTGGATCCCGCTCATGATGCAGCCCGTCATCATGCCGCATCGGAACTGGCTCGAGGATCGCTCCACGAGCTGGCTCCTGCTCATGGGCCGACTCAGGCCAGGTGTGTCCCTGGAGCAGGCGCGAGTGCAGCTCACGGAACTCGAACGGCGCTCACTCATCGCGCACGCACCGGCCGGCGAGATCGGCGGCGTCGAGCGGGGATTGCGCAAGAGACCCGTGCAGGTCGAGCCGGGAGACCGCGGGTTCTCGTACTACCGCGCCGCGTACGCACCCGCGCTGTTCACGCTCATGGTGGCCGTGGGACTCGTGCTGCTCGTAGTGTGCGCCAACGTGGCGAACCTGATGCTCGCGCGCGCGACGGCGCGGGGACGCGAGATGAGCGTACGCATGGCGCTGGGCGCAGGACGCATGCGACTGGTGCAGCAGCTCATTACCGAGAGCATGCTGATCGCGGCGGTG
>DATNDS010000092.1:0-6990 GCA_035553215.1 Gemmatimonadaceae bacterium | reverse complement strand
TGGAGATCGTCATGCGCTACTTCCTGTCGTTGCTTCTCTGGCCCGCCGCGCTTGCGGCGCAGGGCTGGATCATTCCCCATCCCTGCGAGACCTGCATCCCGCGCTGTCGACCCGACGTGGCGTGCCTGCCGATCACCCCGGCCATTGCGCGCGCGTCGAGCGCCGTGCATGCCTCACTTGCAGGAAACGTGCTGCAATACGACGTGGATGAAACGTATGTCAATCGTGGCGCCGGGCTGGGCGAGGCGGACTACTATTTCCCGCTCCCCCACGGTGCGGCGTTCCAGGATCTCGAGCTGTCCATTGACGGGAAGCTCGTGGCGGGCGAGGTGATGGACGCGGCGGAGGCACGCCGCGTGTACGAGAACATCGTGCGCATCAGGCGCGATCCCGCGCTCGTGGAGTGGATGGGATACGGCATGCTGCACGCGCGCATCTTTCCGATCGCTCCGGGCGAGCGGAAGCGCGTCGAGGTGCGCTTTCAGATGGTCGCCGAACGTGAAGGCGATGCGCTGCGCGTGGATTACCGCGGCGCGAGTCAGCCGGGCGGGAACGTGAGCAATGATCACGAGGGCGAATGGTCGTTCTCGCTCACGTATCCGCGCTCGGCCGGGTACGGCAACCCCTATTCGCCCACCAGCACACTGGACGTGCACGACACGCAGGGCGAGCGCACGGTGGACGTGCGCGACGCGGGACACGATGTCACGGTGCTGTTGCCGGTGCACCAGCGACACGATGCGGCGATCACGGTGCTGCCATACGCGGCGGGCGGCGACGATGATTTCGCGCTCATTACGATCTCTCCGCCGGACACCAGACAGCAATCCATGCCACGCGACGTGACATTCGTCGTCGATGTGTCGGGCTCCATGTCGGGCGGAAAGCTCGATCAGGCGCGCGCGGCGGGAAAGCGGCTGCTCGAGACGCTCGGCGCGAACGACCGGTTCCGCATCATCGATTTCTCGAGCGATGTGCGCAGTTTCCGCGACGGATTCGTGACCGCGACGCGTGAGCAGGTCCAGGCAGCGGACCGATATCTGGATGCGCTCGAGGCCAACGGGTCGACGAACATCGAAGGGGCGCTGCGGAGCGCACTGGGCGGCGCGGACACGCTCGCGGAGACGGACTCGGATGCAGGCGTGCGTCGTTCCACCGGCCGCATGGGCGTTGTGCTCTTCCTCACCGATGGCGCACCGACCGTGGGCGAGCGCGACCCGATGGCGCTCGCGGCGCTGGCATCGCGACTGCGGGGCGCGCGACGCGTCTTCACGTTCGGCGTGGGTGCGGACGTGAACGCGTCGCTCATCGAACAGCTCGCGCTCCAGGGGCGCGGAACCGCCAGCTTCGTGCGGCCGGACGAGAACCTCGAGCGTGCGGTGAGCATCGTGGCGGAGCGTTTGCGCGATCCGGTGGTGGCGGATGTGCGGGTCCGCGCCACGGGCAGCGTGCACCTGTCCGACATGCTGCCGGCGCAGCCCGTGGACATCTTCGCCGGCCAGGATCTCGTGCTGCTGGCACGCTATTCGGGGAGCGGCGCGGCGCGGGTGGACGTGGAGGGGCTGACGAACGCGGGGCCCATCACGTGGGGCACGACCGTCAACTTTCCCGATCGCGATCGCGAGAACGCGTTCGTCCCCCGACTGTGGGCCACACAGCGCATCGGATGGTTGAGCGCGGAAAAGCGCAAGGCCGCGGCGGATGGGGGCAGCACGAGCGAGATCGACCGGGAGATTCGCGAACTGGGCGAACGATGGGGGATTCCCACGGAGTTCTCATCGTATCTCGTGCGCGAACCCAACGTCGCCATGGTTCCGGTAGGTGGGCGCCCGGTCCCGCAGGGCCTGACGCGTGATGCCGCGGGGTATGCGGCGGCCAAGCCGTTGATGGAAGTCACGCGATTCGAACGCGCGAAGCAGGCCACGGCGCAGCGGGCGTCGCAGTCGCTGGCCGCGGCAGACAGCGCGAGCTGGGGAAACAACGCCCCTGCCGCCACGATACGTCGCGCCGGCACGCGCGTCTTCGTGCTGCGCGACAGCGTGTGGACCGACCAGCGCTTCCATTCGGGGATGCGGGTGATCCGGGTCCAATCGTTCGGCGCGGGGTATTTCAGAGTACTGGAGCTGGCGCCAGAGCTGCGCGCGGCGTTCGCCGTGGGCCAGCGCGTGCTCGTGGCGGGTCGGGATGTGGCGATCGAGGTATCGCCGGACGGTGCCGCGGCACTGACTGCCGCGGACGAACGGGCCATTCACGCGGAGTGGTGAATCGGTGGACGATGCGGAGCGGCTGTTCCGAAGCTACAACGAGATGCTCGTGCGCTATCTGACACGGCGACTCGGCGACCGGGACTGGGCGGAAGAGGTTGCGCAGGAAACCTTTCTCCGCGCGCTCCGCCAGGAGCATATCCTGAACGAACGCGCCTGGCTCTTCGCCGTGGCGAACAACCTGGTGCGCGACGAGGCACGCCGTGATGCACGGCGGCGGCGTCATCTCGATCTGCTTCGCGCGGAGCAGGCGGGCGAGGTGGTAGAACCGGAGTCAGCGGCGCTCGAGCGTGCGCAGGAGGCGGCGCTGGCGCGACGAGCGGTGGATGCGCTGGTCGAGCGCGACCGGCTCGCGCTGCTCATGCGAGAGGAAGGACTGGATTACGTGGAGATTGCAGAGGCGCTGGGACTCTCCGCTGGTTCCATTGGCACGACACTCGCGCGAGCGCGGCGGCGCCTGGTCGAGCAGTACGAGGCGTTGCAGCGGGAGTGCGACAGGAGGGAAGGGCATGCAGCATCCTGACGAAGGAACCATTCACGCCTGGCTCGATGGTGCGGTGCCGGAGACAGAGGCTCGCGCGATCGAGGCGCACGTGACGACGTGCGCACAGTGCGCAGGCGCCGTAGCGGAGGCGCGCGGCCTCATGGCCGCGTCGTCGCGGATTCTCTCGGCGCTGGATGGGGTACCGGGCGGCGTGGTGCCGGCGAGCAGCGCCAATCCCGCTACCCACACGGCTCCCTCGGTGCCGGCGACGACACATGCAGGTCGCCGCCGGTTCGGCGTGTACGCCCGCATCGCGGCAACGCTGGCGTTCGCGACGGCGGGTGGCATTACGTTGGCGCACGTGGGTGACCAGGGAGTCAGGGCAGGCGATGTGCGTGATGCGGCGTCCACTGCGGCGGCGCCCACCGGGGCGGCGCCCACTGCTGTGACGGCGGCGGTGGCGTCGCGCGGATCGCAATCGCTTCAGATGGAGGTCACGAAGCCGGCACCGCGTGCCGCCGCGCAGGCAGCTCGGCGTCGAGAAAAAAGTGCGGAGGCCGCGACAGCGACTCAGAGTGCGAGCACTGCGCGTGATGCCGCCGCTGATACGTACGCTCACGTGGATTCCACCAATCGGGTTGGCGCGGAGCGGTTCCTGTCCGAGGCACGCGTGGCGCCCGCTCCCGTGGCGGCTCCTGCTGCGTCGTCCGCCGCCCCGACTTCGACACGGGCCGCGGCGCCTATTTCGGCACAGGCCGCGAACCGCGCCGCCGAAATGAAAGTGGCGGGAATACGACCAACCGCGCTACTCGATTCGGCGGATTCGGCGCACGGATTCTCGCTCGTGTCTGGTTCGGTGCGAACGGATCCGGCGCGTGGCGTGGAGCACCGTCGCTACGAAGTGCGACCGGGCGTGTTCGTCTCGCTCGAGATCACGCCGGTCCGCGGCGCTGCCGTAGCGGATTCGGCGTACCGCGTGGATGACACGAGCGTCATGCGCTGGACCGAAGGCGCACGGCAGTACGTGTTGTCAGGCCCCGTGACGGTCGAGGAACTCAAGCGAATGAAGGAGAGCGGCGTGATCCGGTGAGCGCTCGAAATGCGATCTGAGCGTGGCAGCGGCTCGGTAAGACTATCCAGCCGCCGCGGCCGCTTCGATCTTCTCCTCGCCGTTTTCGCGTAGAGCGCGCAACACCGTGCCGCCGGCCGCGAGCGCGCCCAGGATGATGTACAGGTAGAACGTGTAGAACCGCCACCAGATGAGGGACGCGCCGAGGATGCGGGCGGGGATGGCGCGGCCGAGCGTCTCCTTGAATGCGACCTCGATGAAGCCGCCGCCGGCGGGCGCGGGCATGACCACGCTGCCGTACGTGAGCGCGATGGGCCAGAGAATGAGCGGTGCCAGTTCGGCTCGCTCGCCGAACGAGTAGACAATGATCGGCAGAATGGCGAGTCGGAGCGCGACGTGCAGGATGGAGGACAGGAGCGCGAGCACGGCATAGCCGGGGCGCATGTGCTTCATGCCTTCGATGCCCGCGCGCAACTGTCGCAGCGACCGTTGCACGGTGCGCCAGCGCCCCGCATGCATGCCAAGACGCTGTGCCCATGCGGGTGGAGGGCCGTAGGTATTGCGGCGCGCGAGCACGAAGCCAAGGGCGCCGATACCGAGTACAAAGGTGGCGTACATCGCGACCAGGCCCACCATGCCGAGGATCATGTCGCCCGAGCCACGGAAGGAGAAGAACATGGCGAGCGCAATGAGCGCGAGGGAAACCATTTCGAGAAAGAGCTCGGCGAAGATCACGAGGATGATGTTCGCCGAGGGCATGCCTGCCTCGGTGAGAATGAGATAGCGGGCTGGCTCGGCGCCGGTGCGGGCCGGGGTGATGGCGGCGCCGAAGTCGCCGCCGGCGCTGGCACGCAAGGCGGAGCTGAATGTCATGGGAATCCGGAGCGACGCGGCGCTGAACGTCAGTTTCGCTCCCCGAGCGCCGAGCTCGAGCAGTGCTACCACAAGTAGAATCCCATGCGTGGAGACCGACACCGACACCGGCTGATGCCCGTGCGGCCAGCTCGTAAAGACGATATAGAGCGAGACGCCGATGGCTCCGGCAAAGGAGACGATGGCGAGACTCCAGCGGCCAGTACTCACGGGAAGCGGCGCAGCATGTTGGGATGAGCCATGACGCAGCTCGTCGTCGGGACGGGGGTTCGACGGAGAGGCAGAGCCCGGTACTTACTGCAGCCAGGACACCGGGAGTGTCTCCAAACTAACGCGGAACAGGGGGCCGGACAGGGGGGAGAGGGACGGGACCGAACCCGCCCGATTGGCGAGTGCGTACGGCGGAGCCGGCCCATACGTTGAAAGAACGGAAGCAACTGGCGCATGCGGAGAGGCAGTGTGTGCGCCGTCTCATCGCGCTCACCGGAGCTGGCCATGGAAACGCGAGAGCAAATCGTTCTGTCCGCCATCGAGAAGGACCGGCCGGGGCTGGTGGCCGAGCTGTCGGGTTTCATAGCGCGACGTCGCTGCAACGTGGAGGACAGTCGCGTCATCGTGCTGGGCGGCCACGCGGTGATCATGTTCCTGATATCCGGCGATCCCGCGGGGATCGCCCTGGTGGAAAGCGAGCTCGACACACTGGAGCGCGACACGGGACTGCGCGCGGTGGTGCGGCGCATCGAACATGCCGCTGAGGCGTCGCCCGCGCTGCAGCCGGCGCTGTCGTACCTGATCACCGCCAGCGCGATGGATCATGAAGGCATCATCCACGCCATTGCCGACGTGGTGCGTGCAAACGGCGGAAACATTCTGGAGATGGAGACCACGACCGAATCGGCGCCGATGAGCGGGTCGCCGCTCTTCGCGCTCCGCATGGTGATCACGGTTGCCGAGCGCTATGGATCGGTGGCCAAGCTGCGCACGGAGCTGGAAAACCTGGCGCGCGATGAGGCGATCGACGTGGGTTGGGAGGCGCGAGCGAATCAGCCCCTGATTGAGATGGAAGGATGAAAAAGGGGCAGCCCATGGGGCTGCCCCTATGTGGCGGGCATGCGGGCACAGGAGCAGCCCATGGGCTGCCCCTGTGCTTACACTGTTAGCCCGGTCCCGGACACGGGAAGGTCGTCTGGTCCCAGTTGAACTGCGGCTGTGCGCTGGGGGCCGGAATGTTGGGGTTGGCGTTCCGCTCCGTCGAGAGTGGATAGAGCAGGCGCCCGGGAATTACACCGCCCGGCGAAAGCGAGACTGCCGGCAGACAGGTGCGCTTGTAATCATTCCACGCCTCGATTTCCTGGAAGTCCGCGATGTACTTCTCGGTGAGAATGTCATTGAGCGTCACGCTGCCCTTGGGCGGCACGCCCTGGGACATGCGTTCGGCGTTGAAGGCGGTGAGCGCCACGCCCGCCTGACCCAGACGAAACGCTGCTTCCGACTTGATCAACTGGTTCTCGGCGTACGTGACGATGGGTTGCCGGAAGCCCGGATCGAGCCGTGCATCGCTCAAGGAGCTGTAGTCTCCAGATCCGCCACCGGCCGGCGCACCCGCGAACTGTCCAGAGCTGTTCCGAGAGTAATACGCGGCGAGCCGCGGATCGTTTGTGCTCTTGAGCAGGTTCACCAGATAGGAGCCGGCGCTGATGTAGCCGGAGCGGTTGTTCACCATGAACTGATACCAGAGGTTCCACTCGTTCGGATTGGTGCTCTGGTACGACTTGAAGTCGTTGTTCGGCGTGGAAATTCCGGAATCCGCCTGCGCCAGCGCCGCCGTGTAGGCGGCGTCGCCCATTTGCGGCGCGACGTGCAGGTAGAAGCGCGCCTTGAGCGTGTGCGCCAGCTCGAGCCAGGCGGCCGTGTTGTTGTTGTAGAACAGATCCGCGCCGGTGAACGGTCCGGCGCATGAGGTCACGACAGTCGGGTCACACTTGAGCCAGTCGATCGCCGAGTCGAGCGCCGCCTGTACCTCGGTGTACACCATCTCCTGCGAATCCGTGTCCGGCTTGGCGATCGTATCAACGGCCTGAGAGTATGGGATGGCGCCCCAGAGATCGGCGGCCGTGCCGACGGTGAGTGCTTCCCAGACCTTGGCGATGCCCGCGTATGTGGAGTCGCCGGACGCCAGCGCCTGTTTCTCCAGTGCACGTTCATCAATGAGGCCGCCGCCGGTGTAGACCAGCGACCAGTCTCCCGAGAATGCGTCCTCATCGAACTGGTACTGGGCAAAGGAAATGTACTGGCGGTCA
>DATNDS010000091.1:0-13702 GCA_035553215.1 Gemmatimonadaceae bacterium | reverse complement strand
GAACTCGAGCGGATCCCTGGCGAAGAGCGTCACGCCCCATTCCCAGGCGTCGAGGCCGATGGCGCCGGTGATGATCTGCAGGACACGGCCCGCGTAGCGACGGCCCGTGGTGGAGTGGCCGAACATGAGCTGGCTCCGTTCCTCGAGCGTCAGCGTGTACCAGTTCTCGCCCGGCGCTCGTCGCTTGTTCATCGGATAGAAGCAGACATAGGGCATGTCCGCCGGCGGGCGTGGGTAGAGACGCCGTTGCAGATGCGGTGTGTTCATCTCGGCGCGTACTCGCTCGGCGAGCGCTCCCGTGAAGGCATCATCCCCCACCTGTCCGCCGCGCGCCTTCGCATCGCGGGCCAGCGCGGCGGTGATGTGATAGAGTCCTGCCTCCGTCACGCTCAGGAACGACCAGACGAGCGTGGACTGCGCGAACAGCGGCTCGCGCCGCAGCCGCCGCTCCGCTACGCCAATGGCGTCGAGCGACGGACGAAAGTGCATGAGCATGATGTCGGCGCGCGACCCGATGACACCGGCGATCGCGGTCCAACCATGCTCCGACGGTTGCGACAGCTCACAGAGCGCCGCGATTGCGCTGTCGCGCTCGGCTGGGCGCCGAGCCAGATCCGGGGGAAGGGCGAAGAGCTGATGCAGGGCGTACCAGCCCTCCACCGTCTCGGGAGGATAAGCAATGTGATCCATGACCAGTGAACCTGACAGAAGAAAGTGCACTGGAAATGTACACACGGCCGCGACTGCCGGGGTGCCGGGATCGCGCGCTTTGCTCGCTTCGCTACGTTGTCCGTTGGCCGACGCGGGTGAATATCACCGGGTACTGCACTTCCCTGCTGCGGCCGCAGCCGCGTCCCCGCTCGCCTGCTGCAGCCCGAACAGTGCCCGCGCGGCGTTCCGGCGCGCGCGATTCCACTCGTACCAGTGCGCCACGCGAGTGTGCGTCACCTGCCGCGCGGTGGCGCGCTGGAGCAGGCATGCGCGCACGTCGCTTCGTGTGGCCGCGTCGAGCTTCGGCAGCGACGCGACCAGCGCCGGAATGCTGTTGAGCGACTCGACCTTCGCGGCCCGGGCAAGATCGGGGCGTGTCGCCGTGTCGGTCGCGAGATAGCGCGCCACGTTGCGTTGCACGATCCACGCCTCGTGATTCCAGTAGGTGAGCGCGATCAGTCCGCACGTACCGAGCAGCGCCACACGGCGCACGAGTCGCTTGAAGTGCAACGTCGTGCACACTTCGTAGGTGAGCAGCGCCAGCGACAGCGACACGAGCACCATGTACACCTGCGCGTAGACGCGCGCCGTGGTGTAGCCATACGCCTGCTCGTAGAGCGACACGCGATGATACGCAGAATCGAGGAGGAGCTGGACGAGGCCAATGAGAACGAGCGAGACGATGCGAACGGCGCGCTCGCGAGATCCCCGCTGAGCCACCTGATCGAGCCCGACGATGAGCGCCGTCGCGAGCGACGCCGCCAGCGTGAGCTCACCGAATCCGCGACGCGCATACTCGGAATAGGTGATGCCGGATCCGGGCGTGCCCGCGAGATCTCCGAAGAAGTAGGCGAACTGGAGCAGTACGAAGAGCGCGAAGAGCGCCGACACGGAACTCAGCACAATGAGCCGCTCGGTGTCGCCAATTCGCAAGGTTACGCCCGTATTCGAGATGCCGATGGACGGCCCATCGGACGTCGGATGGAGCGCCAGGCCGCAGGCTCCGAGCGTCATGGCGCCAATGATGACGAAGAAGAACAGCCGCGGGAGAAAGGTCCAGCTCGCGATTGCGCGCGCCACATCGTCGCGCGCGGTCGCGAGCGTCGGATCCGCCTGCGCGAGGAGCAGGGCGAGCACGACGACCACGGGGAGCGCGAGCAGCGCGCCGCGCAGCACCGGTGCGCCGCTGTTTCGACCCAGCAGCTCCGCGCCCTCGAACAGTCGGCGAATTGCTTCGACGCCCGTCCGAACGCTGGCGAACAGCGGCGCGAGCATGAGAAAGAGCAAGCCGCCATCGTCCAGTCGCGCACCGGCGGCCACGAGCGTGCCAAGCGCCAGAAGCGTCGCGACGCCGGCGAAGATCAGAAACTGGAAGACCGGATCGGCGGTGATGGCCGCGCCACCGGCGAGCACGCACGCGAGGAGCAGCACCAGTGCAAGGTCGCGCGGCAGGCGTCCCTGGGCGCGGCGCGTCGTGAGGGCGAGTCCAGTCGCAGCGACAACGGTCCAGATCGTCCAGTTCACGCCGGGCAGAGCGGCAAAGGTGACCCATGCCCCGACTCCGCCGGCGATTGCCGCAACAAGCCAGAGTTGTCCAACGCCGGCCGGACTCACGGCAGATCCGGCGCCCGCGCTCGAACTACCGCTGCCCGCTGTCGGCGCTGCCGACGTCACACCACTCTCCACTGACGTGGCTGATGCATTCCCTCTGACCGGTGTCATGATTCACCCCGCTGCGGCAGCGGCCGGCAGCGCACCGAAGCGCCGGACGCGATGGTGGAAGTCGGAAATGGCGGCGGCCAGGCTCGCCGCGGTAAACTCGGGCCACGTGCGTTCGGTAAAGTACAACTCCGCGTAGGCGCATTCCCAAAGGAGAAAATCGCTGAGGCGGTGTTCGCCACCGGTCCGGATCATCAGATCGACATCAGGGGCGCCGGAATCGGCGGCCGGCCCATCCGCATCAGTCACGTACGCCGCGGCGAGCATTCGCGCGAACTGTTCGCGCGTAAGCAACTCACGCGCGAGCGGCTCACACGTGAGTGATTCGCGCGTACGGGGCTCACGCGCGCTGAGCTGGCTCGCCGCCAGCACAATGGCGTCACGCGCCGAGTAGTCGATCGCGAGGCGGAGATGCAGCACCGATCCCGCCGCGGTACGACGTTCGGCGCGTTCGATCTCGACGCGAAGCGGCAGCGCGAGCCGGTCGCGTCGCCCGATGACGCTCAGACGCACGCCCTGCTCGGCGAGCCGCGCGCTTTCGGCGCGCAGATATGCGCGGAACAGCCGCATGAGGGCGCGGACCTCGCCGGGCGGCCGGCTCCAGTTGTCCGAGCTGAAGGCGTAGAGCGTGAGGGTGCGGACGCCAAGCGCGGGTGCGGCCTCCACGACCTGTCGAACCGCTTCGGCGCCCTGGCGGTGTCCGGCGGAGCGCGGCAGACCGCGCGCCGTGGCCCAGCGTCCGTTGCCATCCATGATGATGGCGATGTGGAGTGCGTCCGACCGACGCGTCACGGTATTGCTCAAAGAACTTGTTGGCATAAAGTGATGGGGCAAAAAAAAGGACGCGCTCAGCGGTCCATGCCGAGCCGCGTGACATCGATGATGGCTTCCATGTGATCGAGATAGCGCTGCAGTGCACGCCGGCCGGTGGCCGTGAGCCGGTATTCGGTGTGCGGCCGCCGCGCCTCGAAGCGCTTGCTGCACGTGAGATACTGGGCCTCCTCGAGCTTGCGGGCGTGCACGCTCAGATTGCCATCCGTCGTGCGCAGCAGGGCCTTGAGCTCATTGAACGACAAGGACTCGTTGGCCGCGAGTGCGCTCACGATCCCCAGGCGCATCCGGTGGTGGATGAGCGAGTCGAGCTCCACGAGACCTGTGGCACGACGCCGCTGATGCGGCGCCTGCGGGTCGCCGGTCGCGGAGTCCTCGCCGGTACGCCGGCGTGCGGCTCCGGAATCAGCCACCGTACCACCGTCCAATGATCGCGCCGAAGACAAGGTGAAGACCTCCAAAGCCGGCAATCAGCAGCCACGGGGACCACGGCGCGGGCGCCAGGAGCGCGACCGTGCCGAACAGCATGAAGCACGCACCCATGATGGGCACGGGTCGCACGGAGAAGGTGCCGCCGGCCATCGTCCCGGCGCCATAGAGCAGGAGCCAGATTCCGGGCAGCAGCGCGGTCAGCCCCAACCGCATGTGCGCCAACGTCAGCACGGCACCGGCCGCCACGGGAGGCGCGAAGCCAAGGACGAACTTGCGAAGCGGCGGCGAGAGCAGCGGGAGACCCGCGGCGCGGGCTTTCCACGCACTGGTGGCCGCGCCGATGCCAATGGCCACGGCCGCCTCCGTGCCCCAGGTGGCGATCCAGCGGGCCGTGGAGGGCTGCCGCATGGCGATTACGCCGGCCGCGATGGCCGTGGCACCGACCCCGGTTTGTCCCCAGCCCGAGATAGCGGTGAAGCGCGATGCATGCTCCATGGTCTCGCGGATGAACCGCAAGTTGTCCATGGCGCGCAGGTGCAGCGCGGGCGACTCCGGCGTGCGGGCAAACGGCATGGGACTACCATAGGCCACGCCGGCTCAGTTGTCAAGTACTTTGCATAATAAAGTTTATGCGCGGGGCCACCCGGGAACAAGCCAGTGCCCCACGACCCAGGTTCCCGGTTCCCGGTTCCAAGTATCGCTGTCTACCGCGCCATCACTCCGCCCATCCCGTGCTGCGCCGCCAGCGTATTGAACGCCGGCACGTCAGTGCGCAACAGCGCCTGATAGCGCGTCAGATAGCCCTGCAACTCCTCGTGCAACGCCGCCTGGGTCCGCTGCGTGATGGCGTTCGGTGCCTCGTCGTACGAGAAGAACAGCACGAAGCCCACGCCCTGCAGTTGATCGTAGAACCGCTGCAGATAGTGAATGTCGTCCTCGGGGGCGTTCCGCTGCACGCGTGGATCGTACACGGTATCCATGAGCGCCTTGAGCTTGGCGTCCAGCGCCCGTGCGGCGGGAATCGCGCCCGTGTCCGGCGGCGTCCCGTTCAGCGATGCCGCGCGCACGGTCTGTTCGAGATTCGCGATTTGCGTCCGCAGACTGTGCAGACCGTTCAGCATCCGCGTGGCGCTGGCGACATCATCGCGCAGCGCGAGTCCCGCCTTCAGTTGCGCCTGCGCCGCGATCGTATCGTACGGGAGACGCGGGTCGGCGCGCACCACGACCGGCACCGAGGCGCGCGTACCCGCGGCGACCACGGTTGCCGTGTATTTCCCCGGCAGCACGGCCGGACCCAGCGGCTCGCCTCCGCCCATTTCACCCATCTGCTCGCCGGGCGGCGGGGGCGGCTCGAACGCCGGACGCGGGCCGCCCGCGTAGCGCAGCCGCCAGGTGAAGCGGTTCACGCCCTTCTTCGACGCGCCGTAGCCCGTGTAGATGGTGTCACCCATCGCATCCGTGACGTCAATGCGCACCGGCGATTCCTTGCGCGCCTTTTCATCGGCCGTCGCCGTGAGCTCCTTGCTCAACGAGTATGGGATCACGGCGCCTTCGACAGGATTCGGCGCGCGCGACTCCGAGGCCGGTGAGCCGGCGACATCGCTCCGGTGCCACAGGGTGGCACCGTCCACCGGGAAGATGTGGAGCGTCGCCTTCGCCACCTGAGCCGTGAAGGTCTCGAGCGGCGTCACATCATCCAGCACGAGCAGCCCACGGCCGTGCGTCGCGACGGCCAGCGCGCGCGTATGCCGCACGAAGGACACATCGAACACGGGTGCCGTTGGAAACTCCCTGGCGAGCGATTCCCAGTGCGCGCCGCCATCGCGGGAATACCAGAGTCCCGCGTCAGTTCCCAGGACGAGAAAGTTCCGATCGCCCGGATCCTCGCGCACCACGTGCGCGCTCGCGGTGGCCGGCAGGCCCGCCGCCATGCTGGTCCACGACGCGCCGTAGTTCGTCGTCTTGAAGACGAATGGGCGATCGTCACCGAACATGTGATAGTCGAGCGTGATGTACGCCGTGCGCGCGTCGAATGGCGAGACGCCCACCTGAAACACGCGTCCCTCCGCGGGCAGCCCCTTCATCTGTGGCCGAACGTTCTTCCACGACCGGCCCCCATCGCGCGTGACTTCCACGTTGCCGTCATCGGTGCCCAGCCAGATGACGTTCGTGTCCGTCGGCGCGAGCGTGATGGACAGGATCGTATTGTACGTCTCGGCGCCGCTGATGTCGTATTCGATCGAGCCGCCGCTCGTCTTCTGCCGGTTCTTGTCGTTGTGCGTCACGTCCGGACTGATGGCGCTCCAGTGCGCACCGCCGTCCGCGCTCTTGAACAGCACATTCGCGCCGATGAACACTTCATCGGCGTTGGTTGGCGACACGGCGATCGGCGACGTCCAGTTGAAGCGGTACGTGAGCGCCGAGGGCGGCTTCTGCGACACGTCCTCGAGCGTTGGGCGAATGAATGTCGAGAGACCCGTCTTCAGGTTCACGCGGGTGATGTAGCCATTCTGGGAGTCGACGTAGACGATGTTGCTGTCGCTGGGCGCGGGCACTGCGTACTCGCCGTCACCGCCCGTCACGGTGTACCACTCGGCTCCATTCTGCCCTTCCCCGCTCAGCGAGTTCGACGGACCGCACCAGGCGTTGTTGTCCTGCAGGCCGCCGCACAGGTAGTACGGCGTCCGACTGTCGGCGGCGACCATGTAGAACTGGCCAATGGGCAGATTGTTCAGAAAGCGCCAGCTCTTCCCTCGATCGCTGCTCAGGAACACCCCGCCATCGTTGCCCTGAATCATGCGCGACGGATCGGTCGGATCGATCCACAGCGTGTGATGATCGGGGTGGATGCGCGCATCGATCGCGCGTGCCGTCCTGCCGCCGTCGTCCGATTCCATGAGTTGAAAGGACGAGAAGTAGACCCGGCGATCGTCATCCGGCGCGACGTTGATGAGCGAGAAGTAGAACGGGCGCACGTCGAGCGCGTGATTGTCGCTCACGGCGCTCCAGTGCATTCCAAGGTCGTGCGAATCCCAGAGCAGTCCCGTTTTCGCTTCGATGAGCGCGTAGACGTGCGTGGGATTGCTGGGCGCAATGTCGAGTGCGATGCGCCCGTAGGGCCCATCCGGGAGACCCGTCGTCAGGCGGCTCCAGGAGTCGCCGCCGTCCGTGGAGCGGTAAATGCCGCTGCCCGCGCCGCCGTTGTCCAGCTCCCAGGGAAAGCGGCGAACCTGCCACATGGCCGCGAACAGCACACGGGGATTGCCGGGCTGCATGACGATATCGGCAGCGCCCGTGGTGTCGTTCACGAACAGCACCTTCTTCCAGTTCCTGCCGCCATCGTCCGTGCGGTACACACCACGATCAGGTGTCGGCTTCCACGCATTGCCGAGCACGGCGACGAACACGCGGTCTGGATTACGGGGGTCCACGACGATGCGCGAGATCTGGCCAGCGTCGGCCAGTCCCATGAAGCGCCATGATGCACCGGCATCGCCGGAGACATAGACGCCGTGTCCGGTGATGACGTCGTTCCGGATGTTCGCCTCTCCGGTGCCGACCCACACCAGATTGGGGTTGGACGGTGCGAGCGCGATGGCGCCGATGGAGGCCACCGGTTCGTGCGCGAATACGTCGGTCCACGTCATGCCGCCGTCGGTGGTCTTCCACACTCCGCCGGCCGCCGCAGCCACGTAGTAGATGTCGGGATGGCCCGCAATGCCCACGACCTGACTGACGCGGCCGCCGGCGACGGATGGACCGATGTCGCGAAAGATGGCGGCGCCCGTGGAATCCCGGACAGTGTCCGGCGATGCCGCCTGAAACGCGAAAGCGCGCTGCGGTGTCGCGGCCGCCGCGGCCGCCATGGTTACGGCCGCGCTCAGCACAACACGCACAACGCGCATTTTTCGCTCACGACTCATTACTTGCTCTCCGCGCTTGATGTCGTCGATGGGAATGATACGCCAATCGAACGACTCCGGGACGGCGTGGCAAGGTGAAGCGTGAGCACCGTCTGCGTCGCGCTCCGCTTCGCGTCGATGCGCCGCCGGGAAGCGCCGCGCGGAGCGCGACTGCGGGAAGCGCCGCGCGGAGCGCGACTGCGGCTATGCCCCGCCAGTTCGATTGTCTATTCCCGATTGCCGATTCCCACGGGGGAGCGGTGGAGCGGACTCCCCCAGCCGCGCGCGGCGCGGCGCTTCCCGCAGAGCGATCACACCCGTGGTACAACGCTAGGCGGCTCCGACGGTCGCGTCGTCACCGCACTCCAGAACGCAAAAATCACGATGATGATGCCCAGGATAATGCTGTTCCAGAACGCGCCGTGCTCCGCCGTGTAGCCGTAGATCCACGGCGAGATGATCATCCAGATCCCAAGCAGCAGGTTGAGCCAGCTCAGCCCCGTCGTGGACCGTGGAGTGTAAAAGTGGATCGCCGCGAAGATCGCCACGATGATTCCGACGATGATGCTGTTCCATCCGGCGGCTGATGCGTGCAGGCCGGTGTACACCGAAGCCGAAATGATCAGCCAGATTCCGGCAAGGAAGCAGATACCGGATGCAGTACGCACCTGTCCGGTATGCGCATGCGTGATTGACATCTCCATAGGTTGCCTCCCGTGATATCCCCGGAGCGACGGCGTGCGGATATGTTCGCATACCAGCCATCGTGAGTCCGCTGCGCGAGCGCGCGGGGTGTTGCGCCATCTCAGCGGCATACCGTGTGCCGCGCGATCCGCCTCGCGTCATGACTGTGGGCTCCAACTGGTTGGACCCGCTGCGGTGCGGCACACCACGGCGTGGAGTGGCGCGACCGCGCCGGGCGGAGCAGGTTGAACGGGCAGCGCCGCCGCTCCAGCATGCGTCGGAACAATCTCATCGGTAGCACACCGGACGCGAGTAACGCGCCATACTACGGTGACACTCCATAACCCCGGCAACGCTCCATTCATTGGTAACGCTCCGCACATCGGTAACGGTCCGTACATCGCCGGCACCCATGGTCCGACCCATCACTTCACGAGAACCTCATGACCGCGCCTGACTCGTACGCGCCGGGATGGCCCGGCATTCCTCCGCGCTGGACATCCAGCGCGAAGACCGGTGTCGGCACTTCGCCAGCGGCGATGAGCCGCGTCTGGTTCACCCTCAGTCACGGCATCTTCAACGAGATCTACTATCCCGATGTGGATCTCGCGTGTACGCGCGACATGGGGCTCATCGTCACCGACGGTCGCGGGTTCTTTTCCGAGGAGAAGCGGCACACCACGCATGAGATCGCATCGCTCGCGCGTGGGGTGCCGGCGTATCGCCTCACCAATAACTGCATACACGGCCGCTATCGCATCGAGAAGCGTGTGCTCACCTCGAGCCGGCACGATACCGTGATGCAGGACACGCGCTTCACGCCGTTGCTCGGCACGCTCGAGGACTATCACGTGTACGTGCTCCTCTCGCCGCACCTCCACAATCACGGCGCGGGGAATACGGCGTGGGTCGGCGACTACAAGGGAGTTCCCCTCCTCTTCGCCGAGCGTGACGGGGCCGCGCTCGCGCTGGCGTGCTCGGCACCGTGGTTGGCGCGCTCAGTGGGGTTCGCGGGTGTATCGGATGGCTGGCGCGAACTCGCGGATCACAGCCATCTGGAGCACATCTGGGAGCGCGCGGAGAACGGCAACGTCGCACTCACGGGCGAGGTGGATCTCGCCGCGGACGGTGGGCAGTTCGTCCTGGCTGTGGGCTTTGGCACTGACAGCGTCAAGGCCGCATACAAGGCTGTAGCGGCGCTGAACGAGGGATTCGAGCATGCGCGCAAGGTGTACGTCCATGGATGGCAGGAGTGGCAGCGCTCGCTCGAGGTGCAGGATGAACGCATGCCCGGTGACGCGGAGATTCGCCGCACGAGCACCAGCATTCTGCGGGTGCACGAGTCCAAGAATTTTGCGTCGGGCATCATCGCGAGCCTGTCCATTCCCTGGGGATTCAGCAAGGGCGACAACGATCTCGGGGGCTATCATCTCGTGTGGCCGCGCGACCTCGTCGAAGCCGCGGGGGGACTGCTGGCCGTGGGCGCGACAGCCGACGCCCGCCGCGTGCTCCACTACCTGGCCGTGACGCAGGACGCCGATGGTCACTGGCCGCAGAACATGTGGCTGGATGGGACGCCGTACTGGAACGCCGTGCAGATGGATGAGACGGCCTTTCCAATTCTGCTCATTGACCTGTTGCGTCGTGCCGATGCGCTGGCACCCGATGAGCTCGCGCGGCTGTGGCCCATGGTGCGCCGCGCGGCATCGTTCATCGTGCGCAACGGGCCTGCCACCGCTCAGGACCGCTGGGAGGAGAACGCGGGTCTGTCGCCGTTCACGCTGGCGGCCGAAATCGCCGCGCTGCTCGTCGCGGCCGACGTGGCCGAACTGCACGATGCGCCGGACATCGCGCATTATCTGCGCGAGACGGCCGATGGCTGGAACGACGACATCGAGCGCTGGACGTACGTGACCGGCACGTCAACCGCGACCGATCTCGGCGTGGACGGATATTACGTCCGCATCGCCCCGACAAGCCTGCCCGCCGCCCCATCGCCGCAATCGGGATTCGTCCCGATCAAGATGGGCATCGCCAAACGCCACGATCATGAGGGACAGGCGGTGAGCCCTGACGCACTGGCCCTGGTGCGGTTCGGTCTCCGCGCACCCAATGATCCGCGCATCGCCAGCACCGTCCGGGCGGTGGACGCGGTACTCAAACGCGCGCTGCCGTACGGGCCGGGCTGGCGGCGCTATGAGGGAGACCGCTACGGGGAGTATCATGATGGTCGCCCCTATGACGGCGGCGGAGTCGGGCGATGCTGGCCGCTGCTCACGGGCGAGCGCGCACACTACGAACTGGCGGCCGGGCGAAAGAAGGAGGCGCTGGCGCTGCTGCGCGTGATGGAGCACTCGGCCAATGGCAGCGGATTGCTTCCTGAACAGGTATGGGACGAGGCGCCGATCGAAGCGGCCGAGCTGATTCCCGGCCGGCCTGCCGGATCGGCCATGCCACTCGTCTGGGCGCACGCCGAGTATCTCAAGCTGTGCCGCTCGCTCGTGGACGGGAAGGTGTTCGATACGCCCGCGCAGACGACGCAGCGCTACATCATGCAGGTCACGACATCGCCATACTCATCCTGGAAATTCAACCTCATGCGACGCGGCATTCGGCACGGCAAGGTACTGCGCGTCGAAGTGCTGGAGGAAGCCACCGTGCGCTGGTCCGCCGACAACTGGACGACGTTCGTCGAGACGGACACGCTCGACACCGGCCTGGGCATCCACGTGGCGGACCTTGCGACCGCGCAGCTTTCCGCGGGGAGCCGCGTCGTGTTCACCTTTCGCTGGGTTCAGGGCAGCCGGTGGGAGGGAACCAACTTCGAGGTCGTCGTGGAAGCATGATGGGACTGACAGTCAGCGGAATGAAGCGCCGCTCCACGGCGCAGCGTCCGGGGGTTCAGGGTCAGACGCTCCGCGGATGGCCTCCTCTTCATTCCCCAGCCCTCACTCTCCCACGAAGATTTCCGGCCGCAGACCGAGAAAGAGTCCAGTCTCCACGACGCCGGGCCATGAACGCAGCTCGCGCGCGAGCGTCTCGGGATCGGCAACGCCGGACGGGAACCTCGCGTCAATCAGGTAGTTCCCTTCGTCGGTGACATAGGGCGACTCGCCATCCTTCTGTCGTTGCGCCGGCTCGGCGCCCAGCGCGCGCAGCGCCTCCAGATGTCCGGCCCAGCCAAAGCGAACCACCTCGATGGGCAGCGGCGACTTCGTGCCGAGCGTGGGAACGAGCTTGCCCGGATCAATGACCACCAGCCAGCGCCTGGAGCGCGTCGCGACGATCTTCTCGCGCAGCAGCGCGCCGCCGGCGCCCTTGATGATGCGTCCCGACGGATCCACTTCATCCGCGCCATCGATGGTGATGTCCACGATGGGATGCGACTCGAGTGTGACCAGCGGAATCCCATGCGCAAGCGCCAGATGATGCGACGTGTTCGAGGTGGGAATTCCGGCAATGTCGTGCAGTGCGCCCGAGCGGATGCGGCGTCCGATTTCCGCAATGGCGAATGCCGAGGTCGTGCCGGTACCGAGTCCCACGACCATGCCGGAGGTCAGCCGCTCCACCGCGGCATGCGCGGCGGAGCGCTTGAGCGCCTCGGCGGGATCGGTCACGGCGTACGCCATACCGCGCCGTCTCGCCCGATGAGCTCATCGGCGCACGCGGGTCCCCAGGAGCCGGCCGCGTAGTTCGGGAAGCCTTCCGATTCATCCTGCGTGGCCTCCACGAGCGGATCCACGAGTCGCCAGGCCTCCTCCACGGAATCCGCGCGGTCGAACAACGTCGCGTCGCCCTGCATGCAGTCGAGAATCAGCGTTTCATACGCCGTATATTCGCCGCTCCGTCCAAACGCATCCGCATAGCTGAAGATCATGCGCACTGGCGTGACACGAATATCCACACCCGGTGCCTTGACCTCGAAGCGCAGTGAGATGCCCTCCTCCGGCTGGATGCGGAACGCCAGCAGATTGGGATCGAGCTGCTCGGAGCCGGAGAGCTTGAAGAGCGTATGCGGTGGCCGGCGGAATTGCACGGCGATCTCGGTCACGTGCCGGGCCATCCGCTTGCCGGAGCGCAGAAAGAAGGGCACCCCCTGCCAGCGCCAGTTCTGGATGTCGAGGCGCAGCGCGGCGAAGGTCGGCGTACGCGACTCCGGATCGACGCCCGGCTCCTGGCGGTATCCCGGCACCGGCTTGCCGTCCATCGTGCCCGGCCCGTACTGCCCGAGGGCCAGTGCCCTGCGCGCCTCCGCCGGCGTGAAATCACGGATGGCTTCGATGATCTTCACCTTTTCGTTCCGCACGGCGTCCGCGCTGAACGTGTTGGGCGGCTCCATGGCGGTGAGCGCGAGAAGCTGCAGCAGATGATTCTGAAACATGTCGCGAATCACGCCTGCTTCCTCGTAGTATCTGGCGCGATGCTCCACCCCCACCGTTTCCGCCGCGGTGATCTGCACGTGATGCACGTGATCGCGATTCCAGATCGGCTCGAAGATGGAGTTGGCGAAGCGGTGCACCAGGAGATTCTGCACCGTCTCCTTTCCCAGGTAGTGATCGATCCGGTAGATCTGTTTCTCGGCGAAGGCGCTGCGCACCAGCGTGTTCAGCGCATGCGCACTCTCGAGATCATGGCCAAAGGGTTTCTCAATGATGACCCGCGCCCAGCGCCGGCTGTCGTCCTGTTCGCGCGGCGCGAGTCCACTTTCGGCCAGGTGCCGCACGACGTCGGGATAGAGACTGGGCGGAATGGCGAGATAGAACAGCCGGCCGCCGCCGCGCGCATCCCCTCCCTCAATGGCGGCCAGCTTTTCCTTCACCCTGCCATACGTGCCGCCGTCACGCAGATTACCGCCAATGTAGCTCACGCGCTGCAGGAACTTCGCCCGGCTGGCGGCATCGGTCTGCACGCTCTCGTCGCTCGTCGCGATCGCCTTGTCCATGTCCGCGCGAAAGGCGTCATCGCTCATGGCGCCTCCGCTCACTCCGATTACCGAGAAGCCCGGGTCGAGCAACTGGTCGTGCGCCAGATTGGAGATGGCCGGCATGAGCTTGCGGTGCGTGAGATCGCCGCTCGCGCCGAAGATGATCATGGTGCACGGCCCCGCGCAGCGTACGGGCCGTTCCGTGGGCTGTGGCCTGGCCGGCGCAACGGGCGCTACCAGTTGGGCACTCATTCCGCGTGCACCGCGTGGCCGCCGAATTCGTGGCGGAGCGCCGCGATCACCTTCGCGCCGAACGACTCTTCCTGGCGCGAGCGCAGCCGCGCCAGCAGCGACAGCGTGATCACCGGCGCCGGTACGTTCAGGTCGATCGCCTCCTGCACCGTCCACCGTCCTTCACCGGAATCATCCACATAGCCCTTGAGGTCCGCCAGCGCATTGTCCTTCTCGAAGGCGCTCTCGGCCAGCTCGTTGAGCCAGG
>DATNDS010000090.1:0-23560 GCA_035553215.1 Gemmatimonadaceae bacterium | reverse complement strand
CGGCGTCTCCGCTATCGGGCGATAACGTGGTCACCTTGGGATCGTGCTCAACGAGTCGCTTGAGATACGTCATCGACTCCGGCGCGCATCCAAGCGACCCGGGCAACTCGAGCAGTTTGGGAACGAGATCCACGAACACCGAGAGCGGTCGACGCTCGTCATGTGGTTGACACCCGACCTGCACCACACGCACGTGATGCGTCCTGGCATTCTTCGCGAACTCATTCACGAGCCGTGTCTTCCCGATTCCCGTTTCGCCCCAGATCAGACAAGTGCTTCCCCGCGACCCAATCGCGAGCTGCAGTGCCTGTTCCAGTTCCGCCATCTCCTGCTCTCGGCCAGTCTGTGCGACGGTTCGCACGGGAATGAAATTCGGCCGGGCCTCGTCGGCGATCCGCTCGCGCAATACAGCGGCCGGCATGTACGGTTCGCGCTCTACCCCACCAGCATCGCGAAGAAACGTGTCCAGCACCGAGAGAGCTTCGCCACGGCTCCGCTGAGCCATCGCGGACTCCGCGACGGCAATAGTGGCTTCTTCGTTCAGCGGATCAATGGCGAGACAGCGCGCCGCAAGCAGCTCTGCGCCATGCCAGTCGCCCCGCGCGCGCCTCGTGGAGATGCCTGCCTGAAGGGTGCGCCGTATGGCGCTGTGGACCCGATCACGGTAGGCCTCCAGCCATTCTGCGTACGCCGCGGAAATCTGCGGCGAATATCCCGGCAGAAACTCGGCGAGGTCGCCCGCCGCGAGGCGCTCGAGCTCCACGCTGTCATGAGTCGCGAGCAACACCGCGCAATCCGTCTCCATACTGTGAGCCGGCAGTAGCACATCCATCCGCTCACAGCGCAGACCGGCACCCAATCCGTTCAATCGGTAGAGCACCTGGCGCAACGAGTGCGCGGCGCGCCGCTCGCTCACGGTCGGCCAGAGTACCTCCATGAGCGCACGGCGCCCGATGGGCTTGCCACCCTCCAGCACGAGGTAGAGCGCCGTCGCGAACATCGTCTCAGCCGCCGGCAACAGTCGCGTGTCACCAACTTCCAATGTGCACTGGCCCAGTCCACGCAACCGTATCATGACCGCCCTCGTCTGCCGGTACGCTGATTCGACGGACTCTACAGTGAACCCCGGTCGTCACTGCATCGTCATCGGCTCTCCCAGCCTTGACATTAAGCGGCCTCTACCATTCGTCAACCAGTGCTTCCCAATCCTCCTCGCCGATCGGTGGACGTCGCTACCGCTCCCTCCATCCACTCCACCACCTCGAACCGGTTGAACACGATCTGCGCGATGCGCTCGCCGTGCTCGATCGTCACCGCCTGGCCCCCGTCGTTCTTCAGCATCACCAGCCACTCGTCCGGATAGTCCGCGTCGATCGTCGCCGGCGCGTTCGGCAGCATGAGCCCCTTCCGGAACGCGATGCTGCTCCGTACCCGCAGTTGCGCTTCGTACCCCAGCGGCAGCCGCGCCCTGAAGCCCAATGGTACGAGCGCCGTCACGCCGGGCGCGAGCGTGAGCACGCCGCGCTCGTCCGCGTGGATCACCCCGCTCCCGCCCGCGCCATTCGTCCGCACGCTCCGCCCCAGTACGTGCGCCCGCACGTCGTAGCCGGCGGACCCGTGCGTCGCGCGCCGCGGCGCGGCAACGTCCGGAAACAGCGGCTCGAACGTCACGCACGGTGCATCGTCTGTCATGCCGGCCCCGTATGAAGGTTGAACGCTTGGCTCATTCGCGGTCCGCGTGTAGCTTGCTCGGGTCCGCCTGCCTTGGCGAGGTTCAAACTTCCCCGCCCGGGCGCCCGTGCGCAACCGTGGCCGCCTCGCCCCGCGCGGGCGCCGCCCGTCTCCCGCTGGCGCGTCATGACGACATCTCCATCGCTCGAATCCGAGCAGCGCGATGAGACCCGGAGCGGCGCCTACCGCGTCACCTACGGGCTCCCGCCGCACCTCGCCTCCTGGCACCTCCCGCCCGGCTGGCGCTGGGGAACGCAAAGCGTCTGGATCGGCGCGACTCGCCACTCCATGGAGCTCATCGACTCGCTCGATCGCTCCCTGTCGCTCATCACCGCGCCCGATCCCGCGCACCACGCCTGGCTCCTGGACGAGGCCCGCAACCTGGGCCACCTCCACCACCGCGTGATCCCCACCACGTATCACGTGTGGAATACCTTCGCCCAGTCGCGCCGCGGGCCCGGCTACCTGCGCCACTGGATTGACGGCGAGTCGCTCCGCATGCGCGTCTCCCGCGAGGGGGCCGATGACCTGCGCACCGCCGTGCGCCTGCTCCGTGAAATGGGCTCCGCCCTGTCGTACCTGCACGACCGCAACCGCGTGCACGGCGCCCTCTCCCCCGACAGTCTCTGGTTCTCCCCCCTGGGCGAAGTGTGGCTCCTCGGCTGGCAGTGGGCCATGCCGCGCGAGCAGATCCCCGCCACGCTCCACCCCGACGCGCGCTGGATGCTCGCCGCCCCCGAGTGGGGAGATGCATGGGAACCCACACAATTCAGCGACCAGTGGCAGCTCGCCGCCGTCGTCGTCACCTCGCTCACCGGCGAGGCACCGCCCGCGCGCGACATCCCGCCCGTGAAGCTCGTGCGCCCCGAGGCGCCCGGCGCCGTGGCGCGCGTGCTCGACCGCGCCCTCTCGGAACAGCCCGAACGCCGCTATCCCTCCGTCACCGCCATGATGCGCGACCTGGAGCGCGCCGCGGGCGCGCGATCCGCCGTGTTCACCAGCGGCGCGTTCGAGGCCGTGCGCCCGCTCCCCGCCGATGCCGACAACCGGCTGCGCCAGGCGCTGGGCGATGACTACGAGATGCTCGCCAAGCTGGGAAGCGGCTCCTATGGCGACGTGTGGCGCGTGCGCGATCTGGCGCTCGAACGCGAAGTGGCGCTCAAGATTCTCAACGCGCGCATCGCCAACGATCCGCAGGCCGTGATGCACTTCCGCCGCGAGGCGCGCCTCGCGGCGCAGCTCTCGCACCCCAGCATCGTCCCCATCTACGACTGGGATTCGCGCGGTGGCTCGGCGTGGTTCACCATGGAGCTCATGGAGTACGGCTCGCTCGCCGATCTCGTGCGCCGATCGGGGCCGCGTCCGCTGGGCGAAGTGGCGCCCGCCATTGCCGCGTTGATCGACGGACTCGCCGCCGCGCACTCGGTTGGCATCCTGCACCGCGACCTCAAGCCCGAGAACATCCTCATCGACCGCTGGCGCCGCTGGCGCATTGGCGACTTCGGGCTGGCCAGTCGCGAAGGACTCGATCGGACCGGCTCATCGGGCACGCCGGCGTTCGCTGCGCCGGAGCAACTGCTCAACGAAACGCAGGGGCCGGCGGTGGACCTCTTCTCCATGGCCGGGATCGCGCTCTTTGCGCTCACCGGGCGCCAGCCCTTTGGCGATGGCGAGCCGCGCGTGCTGCTCGCGCGCCAGATCGCGGGCGATCCCGATCTGAGCGGCGTCCCTGATCCCATTGCCCGGTGGCTGGCGCGCGGCCTCGCCGCCGAGCCGGAAAAGCGCTGGCGCGACGCCAGCCAGATGCGCACCGAATGGCTCGCCGCCGCCGCCGAGGTGCTCGGCGAGGGCACGCGAGCCGGCTGGCTGCGTGGGTTGTTCGGATAGGCGCAGCCCAAAGGGCTGCCCCATGGGCTGCCCCTTGCCTTACCTTCAGCCATGAACCGAACAAATTATTCCAGCGGCACACCCTGGGAGCCCGTCGTGGGCTATTCGCGCGCGGTGCGGGTGGGGAACGTGATTCACGTCGCCGGCACCACCGCCACGGATGCCGACGGCGCAGTCGTGGGAATGGGCGATCTGTACGCGCAGGCCATGCAGGCGCTCCGCAACATCGAGCGCGCGCTCGCGCAGGCTGGCGCCACCATGGCGGACGTCGTCCGCACGCGCATCTATGTCACCGACATCACCCGCTGGCAGGAAGCCGGTCGCGCCCACGGCGAATTCTTCCGCGACGTTCGCCCCGCGAGCACCATGGTGGAAGTGAGCGGCCTCGTGAATCCCGAGATGATGGTGGAGATCGAAGCTGACGCCCTACTCCCTTCGTAACCACCAGCTACCAGCTACCAACGACCGCAGTGAAACCAGCTACCAGCTACCAGCAACCATTCACTCCTCCAGTCGGATCAACCGCTCCGCCCCCATCCCCTCTGCCTCGCCCTGGAAGTTGAGCACGATGCGGTGTCGCAGCACCGCCAGCGCCACCGAGCGCACGTCGTCGATGTCGGGCACCGAGCGGCCGTCCATCGCCGCCTTCGCCTTCGCGCCGAGCACCAGATACTGCGACGCTCGGGGACCCGCGCCCCAGCTCACGAACTTCTTCACGTCCGCCGTTGCCTCCGGCGCACTCGGCCGCGTGCTCCGCGCCAGCCGCACGGCGTAGCGCACCACGGTGGGCGGTGCGGGCAGCCGCCGCACGAGGTGCTGCAGCTCCGTGAGCTGTTCGGCGCTCAGCACCGGGCGCACCGTCGCTTCCACGTCGCTCGTGGTTGACATCACCACGCGCTCTTCTTCCGTGGCGGACGGATAGTCCACGCGCAGCTCGAACATGAAGCGGTCGAGCTGCGCTTCGGGGAGCGGATACGTCCCTTCCTGCTCGATGGGATTCTGCGTGGCGAGCACGAAGAACGGCTCCGGCAGCGTGTGCGTCTGTCCCGCGGCCGTCACCGCGTGCTCCTGCATGGCCTGCAGCAGTGCGGCCTGCGTCTTGGGTGGCGCGCGGTTGATCTCGTCGGCCAGCACCGCGTTCGCGAAGATGGGACCCTTCACGTACTTGAACACGCGCCGCCCGGTGGCGTGGTCCTCTTCCAGCAGCTCGGTGCCGGTGATGTCGCTCGGCATGAGGTCTGGCGTGAACTGCACGCGCGAGAACGAGAGGTCGAGCGCTTCGGCGACGGTCTTGACGAGGAGCGTCTTGGCGAGTCCGGGGACGCCGACCAACAGTCCGTGGCCACCGCTCAGGAGCGCGGCCACCAGGTTGTCCACGATCTCGTGCTGGCCGATGATGCGGCGGCCGATCTGCTCGACGAGCTGCGTGCGGGCGCGCGCGAGATGATCGAGCAGCTCGAGGTCCCGCGTGTCAGACTGGGTCGTGATTCTCGCCGGTTCCGCCAATTGCGGTCTCGCGTGCTGGGGGACAGGAGGAAGCAGTCATCCTCCACACACACGAAGATAACCCGCGCGTCGCGCGATGGGGAAAGGGGAGGGGGAGGGGAAGCGGAAGTGAAGACAGTGCCGGAGACGAATCGCGGCGGCGCGCGAATCGCGCGGCGTCGCACCGGCGGCGCGGCGTTACGGCAGCGAGAGCTGCGCCTGCTCTTTCACGGGATGATTGCTGCTCTCGAGAATGCCGATCACCGTGTAGTGGCCGGGCTTCGCGGGACCGCTCCACTTCTCGTCGTACGTGACCGTTTCCCTGGCGTCGAGCAGCTTGTTGCGCAGCGACTGCGTGAACATGCGCCCCTTGCTCCAGCGCCACACCTCGCGGCCGAGTGAGTCGAGCACGACGAAATCGTGCGTCTGGCCATTGGGGAAATTCACTTCGAGCGAGTGGTCGGCGACGTTCGTGATGTGGAGCGAGAGCGCCACGCCGTCGTGCACGGAAATGGCGAGCGACGATGCAATGGCGCTGTCATCGCTTACCGGTGTGGCGGGCGGCGCGCCATGGACATCGGCGGCGCTGGCGGACGAATCGGTGTGACGCGCGAAGGGACCGCACGCGAGAATGAGCGCGCCGGCGCAGAGCAGCCAGATCAGCAGGTTGGACTTGAGGATGCGCGGAAACACCAAATGGCCTGGTGTGTTACGACGACGCGGTGGAGATCACAATTTTCGCGAAGTTGGAAGTAATCAACATTGGGACGATCCGTCAAGCACGACGTAACCCGTAAGTGGGCTTGCGGCAGACACTTGGTGACATGGGTCACCAGCTTCGGCGTGTGTTCGGCACAGGCTGTCGTCCGTGCTTGCGAAAAATTTCACAAGCCCCTAGATTCCCCGCCGGAATGAAGCGCCAGACGCGGCACTTTCACCCCGGCGGTCCGCCCGGCTCAGCCGGTGCGGAGAGCTCGAATCCAGCCGTGAAGTTTGCCGGACTGGGCATTCAGTTCGCTGTGCTGATCGTCTTGTTCCTCTACATCGGTAAATGGCTCGACCAGAAGTTCGGCACCTCGCCGCTGCTCCTCATCATTGGCGTGTTCGTGGGCGCGGGAGCGGGATTCTACGGCATGTATCGCGCGCTCATGGCGGCCGTGAAGGAGCAGCCGGGGCGCAAGGACTCGTGATGAAGCGCACGCTCATCTTCGCGCTCGCCTCCGCGGCGATCATTCTCGCGATCGCTCTCGTCATGGGACTGTTCTTTCCGGACGCCGCGGAGCAGCGCGCCATTCGCGTGAGCGCGCTGGTCGCCTGGGGCGTTCAGCTCTTCGGATTTCTGATCGTGAAGGTGGTGCGTGGCGGCGCGACGATCATGGCTGCCTGGGGGCTCGGCGTGCTGCTCCGTTTCGTGGTGCTCGCGCTCTATGCGTTTCTCGTCGTGAAGGCGCTGGCCCTGCCGCCCGAGGCGGCGCTGCTCAGTCTCGTGGCGTTCTTCTTTCTGACCACGCTCGTCGAACCCATGCTGCTCAAGTCATGACGCTCGGCACCGTTGTTCTTTCGCTCGCGCTCGCCGCGTCCGTGCTCGCCGGTCCCGCGTACGCGCAGGAGCACCGCAGGCCGGTTGCCGCTGCCGGGGCCGTCGCCCCCGCCGCAACCCCTGCGGTACCCGGTGACTCGGCGATGCCCGCGGCGCCCGCCACCGTCGCGGACCCGCAGGTGAACGTCGGCCAGCGCGGCGACCGGCTCACCGGCAGGAAGGCCGCGCCGGTGGACATCATCTCGCCCCACATCACCGATTCCCATCACCTGGACGTGCCCACCTGGCACAGCCCGTACGTGAAGGAAGTGGAACTGCCCCGCTGGGCGCCCGTGCATGTCGGCGGCCTGGAGCTGGACCTCTCGCCCACCAAGCACGTGATGATGCTGCTCTTCGCGGCAATTCTATGCATGGTGATACTAATTCCGGCCGCGATGGCGCACGAGCGTCACACGAGCCAGACCGGCTCCCCCAAGGGGTTCTCCGCCGGCATCGAGGCGGTCGTGCTCTACATGCGGAACGAAGTCATCATTCCGAACGTCGGACCGCACGGCAACGCGTACGTGCCTTTTGGCCTCACGCTCTTCTTCTTCATTCTCTTCGCGAATCTTCTGGGACTCGTCCCCTACGGATCCACCGCCACCGGCAACATTTCCGTGACGGCCATGCTCGCCATCGTCACGTTCATCGTGGTGGAGATCTCCGGCATTCGGAAACAGGGGTGGGGCTACCTGAAGACGATCTTCTACATCCCGCCCAAGGAAGTGCCTTGGTGGCTCTGGCCGGTGATGGTTCCGATCATGACCATCGTGGAGATCATCGGCAAATTCACGAAGCCGTTCGCGCTGGCGATCCGGCTGTTCGCGAACATGACGGCGGGACACGTGGTGCTGCTCGCGCTCATCAGCCTCATCTTCACCTTCGGCAGCTACTACATCGCGCTCGCGCCCGTCGCCATGGGAGTGGGCACAAGTCTGCTCGAGATTTTCGTGTCGTTCCTTCAGGCCTACATCTTCACGATCCTGAGCTGTGTGTTCATTGGATTGATCAGGCAGGGAGGGCATTGAGGCGGTCGCTGGTCGCTGGTAGCTGGTGGCTGGTGGTGAGTGGAGAGCCCAGTGACCAGCGACCAACGACCGGCGACCACCCACCGTAGTTTCGTGCTGAGTGCTCCACTCTGCGCGATCGGTACCCGGTCGAGCGACCGGGGATGCTCGTTGGGGCCCGGGCCCCGGGGACGAGCGGCGTCCATGTGGATCGGGTGATCCGCATCCGGCGCGGAGCGAGTGTAGGTGAACCATCGAACGTGGAGTTCGACAATGCATCTGTACGCTCTCATGCAGGCCGCCGCGTCGTTCTCGCGTGAATACGCGGGCGCGTGGGCGATGCTCGGCGCCGGTGTCGGCGCCGGTCTCGCCACGATCGGCGCTGGTATCGGTATTGGCAGGATCGGTGGACAGGTGGCCGACGCGATCGCGCGTCAGCCCGAGGCCAGTGGTCAGATCGCGACCCAGGGCCTGATCCTCGCCGCGCTGGTGGAAGGCGTGGCGCTGTTCGCCGTCGTCATCGCGTTCCTGATTCAGAACAAGTTCGCGTTCTAGCGTGCCGGTGCGCGGCAGGACCCGGGTCCTCCGCGCGCTCACGGCTCGCTCGACGCACCACACACCGCAGAGACTTCAATGCGCGCCTCGCTTCTCGCCACGCTGATCTCGCTCACCGCCGCGCTTCCCGCCGCCGCCCAGGAAGCGCCTGTCGCGCCGCCCAAGCTGCTGTCGCCGAACGGCGGACTCATGGTGTGGACGCTGGTCATTTTCCTCGTCCTCATGTTCGTACTCACGAAGTTCGCGTTCAAGCCGATCACGGCCGCCGTCGAAGCGCGCGAGAAGGCGCTCGAGGACGCGATCGACGCCGCGCGGCGCGACCGCGACGAGGCCGCGAAGCTGCTCGACGAACATCGCAAGCTGGTGGATCAGGCGCATGCCGACGCGCAGGTGTTCATCGTGCAGGGACGCGCGGCCGGCGAGAAGGTGAAGGCCGAGCTCGTCGAACAGGCGCACCGCGAGCAGCAGCACGTGATCGAACGCGCCCAGGCGGAGATCGCCAGCGAGCGCGAACGCGCGCGCCTCGATCTGCGCCGCGAGGCGGTGGACCTCGCCGTACGCGGCGCGGGACGCGTCATCGAACAGAATCTCGACACCGAGAGCAATCGCGCGCTCGTCGAGAACTTCCTCGCATCGCTCACCCTCGCCGAGAGCAGGGCCTGATGCGCGACCCCACGATCGCGCGCAACTACGCGGAGACGCTGGTCGCGCTCGCGCGCCGCGCCAACGATCTCGACGGGTGGGGCGGCATGATGGACGAAGTCGTGAACGCCATCCAGAGCGATCCGCGGCTGGAGCGCTTCCTGGAGTCTCCGCGCGTGAGCGCCGCCTTCAAGAGCGAGCTCGTGGCCAGGGCCTTCGCGGACCGGCTGCCGCGACTCTTCGTGCGCTTCCTGCAGGCCGTGATCACGCATCGCCGCCAGCACCTGCTCCCCGACATCGCCTTCGAGTATCACTCGCTCGTGGATGAGATCGAGCACAGGGTGCACGCCGACGTGACTCTCGCAGCCGAGCCCGATCGCGCCGAGGCCGCGGCGGTGACGAAGCGGCTCTCCGCGCTGCTCGACAAGACCGTCGTGCCGCACTTCCGCGTGCGCCCCGAGATCCTGGGCGGCACGATCGTGCGCGTGGGCGACACGGTGATGGACGGCTCGGTGCGGCGGCGGCTGTCGCGGCTGCGGAGCCGTATGCTTGGCGCAGCGGGGTAGCTGGCCGACGGCCGCCTGCGGCGGCCGTCGGCGGGAAGCGTCGCGCGAAGCGCGACTGCGGGAGCGCCCCGGTGGCCTGCGGCCACGGGGCTGCGGGAAGCGGGCGACTCCCTTGCGGGAGCGCCTTGCGGGAAGCGGCTGGCGGGCCAGAGGCCCGCAGCCTGCGTGGCTCCCCGCCGCCGCGTTAGCTTACGGCGCAATGTCTGTCATGCGATCCGGTTTTCCGCAGCCGCCGGGCCTCCGGCCCGGCCGGCGCTTCCCGCAGGCCGCTGCCGCAGGCAGCCGGCCGCTTCCCGCAGGGCGCCACCGGCGCCCGCTTCCCGAGCACTCATGACCGGACCCTCCGACGTCACGCGCGTCCCCAAGCCGTGGGGATACGAAATCATCTGGGCCCGCACCGACCGCTACGTCGGCAAGATCCTCCACATCAACGCGGGCGAGAAGCTCTCGGTGCAGTATCACAATCGCAAGGAGGAGACGGTCTACCTCCTGCAGGGTGAGCTCCGCTACTGGGTGTACACCGAGCTCGATGCGCGCGGAAAATCCGCCGAGGAGTTGTCGCAGAATGGTATTCAGCTCCGCGACATGCAGCTCGGGACGGGCGACGCGTTTCGCATCACGCCCGGCACGATTCACTCCATGGAAGCCGTCACCGACTGCGACATCCTCGAGGCGTCCACACCGGAACTCGATGATGTCGTCCGACTCGAGGACCGGTACGGCCGCGAGGGGACGAGCGCGCCATGAAAGTGATCATTCCGCTGGCGGGGAAGGGGACGCGGCTCCGGCCGCACACGTACGTCACGCCGAAACCCATGCTGCGTGTCGCCGGAAAGCCGGTGATGTCGTACATCCTGGACGACCTGCAGCGGCTGGGCGGCGTCGAACAGGTCGTGTACATCACGGGGCATCTCAAGGAGCGCGTGGAGGAGTACGCGAAAACGAAGTACACGTTCCCGTCGGCGTTCGTCGAGCAGGTGGTGCAGAACGGGACGGCGAGCGCGGTGGAGCTGGCGCGGCCGTACGTGGATCAGCCGGTGCTCATCATTTTCGTCGACACGATTTTCGACACCGACCTCTCCGTCATTCACACGAGCAACGCCGACGGCATCATCTGGGTGAAGGAAGTCGAGGACTATCAGCGCTTCGGCGTCGTGGTGACCGATGAGCGGGGCTACATGACGCGCATCGTGGAGAAGCCGTCCACGCCGATCTCGCGGCGCGCCAACATCGGGCTCTACTACGTGAAGAACTGGCGGCTGCTCTACGAGGGGATCGCGCACGTGCTGCAACAGCCGGCGAACAAGGGCGAGTACTATCTCACCGATGCGTTCCAGTACATGATCGATCACGGCGCGAAGCTGCAGGTGATCGACGTGAAGGGGTGGTACGACGCCGGAAAGCTGGACACCCTGCTCGCCACGAATCGCGTGATGCTCGAGCGCGGCCGCGCGCGCAAGCCGTCACGCACGGAAGGCTCCACGCTGGTCGATCCCGTGTACATCGAGGACGGTGTCGTGCTGCGCCGCTCCACGATCGGCCCCAACGTGTCGATCTCGGCGGGCTCGGTGATCGAGGACTCGACGCTGCGCGACGCGGTGGTGGGAGAGCAGACGACGATCCGGCGCTCCGAGCTGCACGACTCGATGATCGGTGACGCAGTGGTGCTGGATGGCGTGACGGGGACGGTGATGGTGGGGGATCACAGCGAGGTGCGGCGGGCGTAGCGCGGCGCACCTCGCTTGAGGGAAGCGGTCGCCGAAGGCGACCTGCGGGAAGCGCCAGCCTGCGGCTGGCTGCGGGAAGCGGCGCGCCGAGCGCGCCTGCGGGAAGCGGGCGGCTCCCTCACGGGAGCGCCCTGCGGGAAGCGTCGCGCGGAGCGCGACTGAGAGACCTCCCGCACCGCCCTCCAAGTAGGAATCGGTAATGAGCTTCTCCCCGCCGCCGCACCCTTACTTCATCAAAAGCAGGGAATCGCCCTCCCCATTCCCACGATTCCCCATTCCCGATTGCCGATTCCCAAGGGGAGGGCGGCGGTGGGCGGATCATTCCTCTCGCAGCACGAGCATCGGATCGACGCGCGTGGTCTTGCGTGCGGCAAGGAAGCACACGGCGCCCGACACGAGCAGGAGCAGCAGCGTCACCGCGGCCCAGGTCCACACGTCGTACACGCTGGTGTGATACACGAGACTGCGCAGAATTCGCACAGCCACGACCGCGGAGAGCAGGCCCAGCGCTGCTCCAATCGCGGCGATGCTCAGTCCCTCACCGATCACGGCGCGCACCAGGCGAGCGGGCTCCGCGCCGAGCGCCATGCGGATTCCGATTTCTCGCGTCCGCTCGGCCACGACCCGCGACATCACGCCGTAGAGTCCGATCACCGCGAGAAGTGTCGCGAACCCGCCAAAGAAGCACAGCAGACGAAACACAAAGACGCTCGGCGCCGTGGTCTCGGCCACCACGCGATCCGCCCGCTGGACACTCGGCGCGGGAAGCCGCGGATCAACGTCATGCGCCACGCGCGCGATCGCCCGCTCCATGGCTGCCGTGGGCGCCGTGGTTCGAACCATGAGCTGTTCGAAGCGTCCGAGCGGCTGCTGCATAACGTCCTGATAGACGAACGGTGAAACCGCGCCGGCGATCTGCGGACGCATGTCGCTCACTACACCAACAATCGTGGCCGCCCCGGTTGGTGCGGCAATCGTGTGGCCCACTGCGTTGCCGGCGGGATAGAAACGTCGCGCAACGCCCATGCTCACTACTACTACTGGAACCCCAGCGGCACTTTCTGCGGAGTCGAATTCGCGGCCGTGCAGCATGTGAGCTCCCACTGTACGAAAGTACCCGGGCCCAACCGCGATGGCATTGATTGGGGCTGAGGCGCTTCCCGTGCTGTCGGGAATGGTGAAGCTCTCCTCCGCGCCCGCGAATGGGGCGGCGCCCACTGCTGCGGATTCCACTCCGGGCAGAGCGCGAACGCGCGCGAGCAGTTGCTGATAATAGCTCCCGACACCAGCGTCGGAATAACTCCACGATGGCAGGTGCACGCTGACCACCAGCAGGCCGTTGGGATGAAAGCCCACGTCAACGGACGCCAGGCGCCAGAGCGAGCGCGCCACCAGCGCGCAGCCCGTGAGCAACACGAGGGTGATCGCGAGCTGCCACACGACGAGCCCCTGGCTGAGTCTGTGCGTCCGGGCTCCGGTCGAAGCGCGAGACATACCTGTCGAAAGGACGCGATGCAGATCGCCGCGGCCGGCAATGAGCGCCGGGATCAGTGCGATGCTGAGCAGGCTGGCGACCGTGACGCCGACTGCAAACAGCGACACTGACAGATCCAGGCGCACACGGTCGGCATTCCCCACGAACGCAGGACCAATGTGGACGAAGTACTTCACGAGCAACGCGGAGACCAGCAAGCCGAGCGCAGCGCCCGCGAGCGCAAGGATGACGCTTTCGCTGAGGAGCAAGCCGGTGAGCGCCCGGCGTCCGCCGAGCGCGGTACGCACTGCGAACTCTCTCTGACGTCCCGTCGCTCGAGCGATGGCGAGGTTGGCCAGGTTCGCGCAGGCGATCGCGAGCAGCAGCATCACTGCACCGAAGAGGAGCAGCGTTGGAGTCCGCTGATTGCCGAAGCGCCGGTCGGCGAGTGTCATTACCACGGGAGTCATTTTCGGCGCACCGCCAGGCCGCAACGCGGGCATGCGACCGGCGAGCATGGCGACTTCCGCTCGTGCTCGCGATATCGTGGTTCCCGCGCGCACGCGGCCTATCACATACCAGAAGCGCGTGACACCGGGGGCTTCCGGCTCCAGGTGGAGCGGTGTCCAGAGCTGGGGGCCCGCATCACTGGTGAAGGCGTCCGGCATGACGCCGATGAGCATTGTCCGCGTGCCATCCAGCGTGATCATGCGGCCGATGGCGTCCCGATCGGCACCGAACACGCGACGCCAGAGCTGTTCGCTGATCACGGCGACCGGCGCCGCACCGGGAAGGCTGTCACGGGCATCGAGGGCCCGGCCCATGAGCGGGCGTACTCCGAGAATGGCGAAATATCTCGTGGTGGCGCTGATGCCGCGCACTTCCTCCGGCTCCTGCGCCGTATTCGGCGCGAGGACGCTCCGAAAAGGGGACCAGGCCGCGAACGAAACTGACGTGGCCGATGCCGCCAGCGCGCGATACGTGCGGCCATCGAGCACCGCGAGATCACTCCCGTTGTCGGCTTCCGAGAACGACAGCAATTCGGAAGCGTGCGGGTATGGGAGCGGATGCAACACCGCGGCGCGCAGCACCGCGAACATGGTGGTGCTCGCACCGATGCCAAGCGCCAGCGTGAGTATCACTGCAGCGGCAAAACCCGGCCGCGCGCGGAGTGCTCGAATCGCGTATCGAAGATTGTGCATTGGAGCGCCGTGGGTCGCTGCCCGGGAGTGGTCGATCTACCGATAGCGTGGCGGGCAAAGCTGTGAGGCCGACTGCACAGAAATGCCGTCGGCTGGAAATTGCCAGCCCCAGGGGCTGCCCCCTTTTGCTTCTCCCAGCCGCCGGGCCTTCGGCCCGGCGGCGCTTCCCGCAGGCACTGAGCCGCCAGGCTCAGTTGCCGCTTCCCGCAGTCGCGCCTCGCGCGACGCTTCCCGCAGGCGCGCCCGGCGCGCCGCTTCCCGCATCCAGATCATCCCAGTTCATGATCGCGTTGAAGCCAAGCATGAACGTGCCCTGCGTCTGCCAGCGCCAGAAGGGGCGGATCGCGAACATCACGACGTGACCCTTGCCGAGCGGTTCGTCCACGACCTGCGCCTTGTCCGAGAGTGCCTGGCCGCCGGTAAGGACGCCGGAGAGCAGCATGTCGGCGGGGTTGCGCGGGAAGCGCATGACTACGCGCGGCTGTTCGGCGGTGTCGATCGCGCCCTGACGTCCCTGCGCGCCGGCCCGCGCGCCGCCGGTCCGCGCGCCGCCGGCCGCAGCCGACGACGCCGCGGCGCCACCCGCTGCACCCGCTGCAGCCGCTGCAGTAGCGCCGCCTGCGCTGCGTGCGGCGCCGCGCGCGCCGGATCGGCCGCCGCGACGCGGGCCGCCGGAGGTCGAGTCCTCGTCGGGATTCCACGGCGACAGCTTGAGGGGCGTGGCCATGGGCGTGATGTCCTGACTCACGCCGGCGCCGCCGCGGCCGAAGCCGAAAAATCCGCCGCCCGGTCCGGTGCGGACGTTCAGCACCGGGCTCTGGTTGAAATAGACAGGAAGCTGATCGCGGCCGTAGCCGTACACGATGGGGCTGGTCATGTCGGCAATGACGCCGCGCAGGATGCTGCCGCGCGCGAAGAGCGAGTCGGGCGTCTCCACGGTGACGCCGGGCGTGAGGTTGTAGTCGGGAAAGATCGTGGACGTCGCGCCCTCCACGATGAGCGTGCCGCCCTGCTGCACGAACTGGTAGAGGTTCATGAGGCCTTCGACGCCCATGCCGCCGCGGATGTCGGACGCGGAGTCCGGCGTGCCGAAACTCGGGAACTGCTTCGTCTTCCGATAGGGCAGGGGCGTGGTGCCGCGCTTCGCGATCCCGTTCACCATGGACTCGGCGCTTCCGCCCACGTGGGGGAAGATGATCACGTCGTATTTCTGGCGCAGGTTGCCGTCGCGCAGCTTCACGTCACCGAAGTAGTTGTATGGGATGCCATACGTATCCAGCGCGGCGCGGACCCAGCCTTCGTCCTGCGTGCGCGACCAGCTGTGCACGTAGCCGATGCGCGGGATGTTGAGGTCGTGCGTCTTCACATCCGGCGCGGCCGCCATGGCGAAGCCGGAGAGGCCGAGGTCGCGGAGCGCGGGCTCGATCGTCGCCCGGTTGGCGTTCGGGATGACGATGGCGCCGGCGCGGAAGTGGTGGCCCGCCGCATCGAAGTCCGACTCGGCGGCCTGCATCTTCACCCTGGGAAATTCGAAGCGGAACTTCGCGACGTTGTTGTCCGCCGTGTTGTCCACGACGATCACGCTGCCGCTGCCCGCGACGCCGCCAGGGGCGCGCGCCGGCGCGGTGAGCAGCGTCATGGGCTGGTCCAGCAGCGACTTGTCGGTGACCGGCGTGATGGTAATGTCGCGCATGAGCGGGAACGTCCACCCGGTGTCGTCATACGGACTCGGATTGCCGGGCGCGAAGTTCTGCAGCGCGAAGTACATGTCGGCGATCGTGCGGTAGGGCTGGTCGCCGCGGATGACGTAGTCGCCGGGCTGCACGCGCACACCGCCCGCCGTGAACGCCGTCGAGGCGACGTCCACCTCGAGTCCCTGCGTGCGCAGCTCGTTCACGGCGTCGGCCGCGTCGGCCTTGCGGCGCTGCGCGGCGGGGATCACCCAGCCGAATGTCGGCCCGGTCTTTCCCCTGTCCACCGCGCGCTCGCTCGTGCGCCAGTAGTTGTCGAGGAAGGTCGCCCTGTTCTCCGCCACGTAGTGCAGCGCGAACAGCAGTGCGGACTCCTGGATGTTGGTGTTGTTGCGCGGCCCCCAGTCGATGCTGTCGAGCGGCGGGTTGGGACGGAACCATTCGCGGCTCGTGGTGGTGGCGCGCGGCTTCACGACGTAGTTGTCCGGACCGTAGCTCTGCACCTCGTAGAAGCGGCCGACCTCGTTGTGCGTGTGCGCAATGAAGAACAGGTAGTTCGGCGTCCAGCCGTCGTAGAAACCGTACGTCCACACACCGGGCACGCCGCGCTTGGTCATTTCCATCACGTCATTTTCGGCGAGCAGCCACCAGCTGTCGATCGTGATGGGGTCGATCTGTTCGTTGTACGGACCCGAGCCGGTGGACGCGTAGAGATACGTCTGCGCTTCGTGCAGGTCGTGCAGGATGGTCGGATGCCAGTCGAGCACCACTTGCGTGGTGTGTTTGGTGAGGTCGAGGAACTGTCCCATGCCGTCGCGATTGTTGTCGTGCTGCACGTACCTGCCCCAGTACATGAGCGGCAGGCGCTGGCCGTCCTTGGGGAGCGCCTTGTTGTAGTAGTACGTGTCGACCGCCTTGTCGCGACCGTCGGGCTCGATGACGGGGGTGATGAGCGTGATGACGTTGTTGCGAATGTCCTGGACGAAGGGCGTTTCTTCCACGGCCAGCCGGTAGCCGAGCTCCATGAGCATTTCCGGGCCGCCGAACTCCGGCGAGTGGATGCCGCTCGTGAGGTAGTAAATGGGTTTCGCGGTATGGATGAGGCGCTGCGCTTCCTCGGGCGTGGTCTTGCGCGGGTCGCCGAGTGCCGCGTTCATCGCGCGATACTTGTCGAGGTCCTTGATGGTGGCTTCATCCGCGATGGCGACGAGAATCATCTCGCGCCCTTCCTCGGTCTTGCCGATGCGCCACACCTTGACGCGCGGCGACGCCTTGGCAAGCGCGTCGAAGTACTTGTAGATGTCGGCGCTGTGATCCAGGACGCCCGGCGTGCCCACGATGTGGCCCAGCACGGCGAGCGGCGTCGGGACGGTGGCGGACGCGGGGAGGTGATCCACGAGCTCGGTGGAGATGCGCGGGTCCTCGAGGTACTGCTTGATGCGGGCCGTGTACGCGGTGTCGTTGGACTGCTGGGCGCGCGCGGCGGGCGCGGCCGCGAGGGCGATGGCTGCGATCAGCGTGCCGGCGAGGTGGCGCACGCGGAGTGTGCGGGAGGGCATCGTGTCTCCTTCCGGTGGGATCAGAGGGCGCCTCCTGGCCGGGGCACCGCGGGGGTTCCTTGCTCTAGCTACGCACGAGCTGGCTCAGACGTTCGGCGGGTTGGGCAAGTCGGCAAGGGGCAGCCCCCGGCGCAGCTCTATGGGCTGCCCCTGAGGCTGCCCCTTGTCGTATCTTGCAACGGGAGACCATGTCCCGCTTCGACCTTCGCGCACAGGATGCTGCTCATGTCAGTCAAGCATGCGGATGAGGTGACCCAGGTGCCGGTGACCGCCGGCACGGGGACGACACGCCAGATGCTCATTGGCCCGGATGAGGGTCCGAACTTCGCCATGCGCCGGTTCATCATGCAGCCCGGCGGTGGCATGCCGCGTCATACGAACACCGTGGAGCACGAGCAGTACGTGCTGCGCGGCAGCGCCACCGTCGGCATTGCCGACCGCACGGTGGAAGTGCAGCAGGGCGACGTGGTGTACATCCCCGCCGGCACCCCGCACTGGTACGAAGCGCACGCCGGTGAGCCGTTCGAATTTCTGTGCGTGGTGCCGAACAGCGAGGACAGGATGGAGCTGGTCGGGAAACGGTAGCGGTCAGGGAGCAACGGGGTGATAGCCGACGGAAGTGTTGACGGGAATCGGCAATCGGGAATGGGGAATCGTGGAAATGGGGAATGGGGAGGCCGATTTCCCATTCCCACGATTCCCTATTCCCGATTCCCAAGGGCGGGGCGGTGGGGCGTGGAGCGATTCCCGTCAGCACTTCAATCGACTTTGCCCCCCATTAATCCCTGACCCCATTCATCTTCTTCCCCATCAAGTAAAGATCAAACCAGTTCAGAATGTGCTCGAGGCGCTCGACGCGGTGCATCGGTTCGCCGGAGCGCGACAACTCGTGCGATTCGCGCGGGAAGAGCACCATCACCGTCGGCTTGTGCTGCGCCTTCAGTGAGCGGAACATCGCTTCCGTTCCCTGCTGGGTCGGCGTGCGCAGGTCCGCCTCGCCGTCCACCAGCATGAGCGGCGTCGTGATCTGACTCGCATAGGTCGTGGGCGAGCGCCGCAGGAATTCCTGAGGATCCTGGTAGGGCATGCTCCGGAACCACGTCGGCGTGAACAGCGTGAAGTCCGCCGCATACCAGAAGCCGATCCAGTCCGCCACGGACCGCTGGGAGACGGCGGCCGCGAAGCGGTGCGTCTGCGTCACCGTCCAGTTCGTGAGCAGTCCGCCGCCGCTGCCGCCCGTCACGCCCAGGTGCTTCGCGTCCACGTAGCCGCGGCGCACGAGCGAGTCCACCGCCACCATGAGGTCCTTGTAGTCGTCGCCCGGGTAGCGGTACTGGATGATGTTCGCGAACTCCTGGCCGTACGACGTGCTGCCGCGCGGATTGGTGTAGAGCACGACGTATCCTTTGGCAGCCATCCACTGGAATTCGTGGAAGAACGTATAGCCGTAGTTGGTGTGCGGACCGCCATGGATCTCGAGGATCATCGGATACTTGTGATCGGGTGAAAAGCCGGGCGGCTTGAGCACCCACCCTTCGATCTTCCGCCCGTCGAAGCTGCGATACCAGAACTCTTCGGGCTGGGGCAGCGTGAGCTGCGCGAAGAGCGAGTCGTTGATGTGCGTGAGCTGTGTGAGCGTCTTCGAGTTCGGCGTGAACGCATACACGTCGCCGATGTGCGTCGGATCGCTCATCGTGAGCGCGAACGTCGCCGCGTTTGGCGTGGCGCTGTACGACATGATGTCGTGATTGCCCGTGGTGAGCGGTTCGACGCGTCCCGTCGCGGCGTCGAATCGCATGAGGTTCGACGCGCCATGTTCGCCCGTCACCGTGATGATGCTCCGGCCGTCAGCCGTCCACACGAGCGGCCGCTGGCCGCCGCCGCGCGGCGCGGCCTGATCGCCACCGGGCCCGTCGCCCACCGAGTAGTCGTACGTCGTCGTGAGATTCTTCGCCTGACCATTCGCGAACGCGAAGAGATCGGTCTGATTGTCGGAGCGCGGTTTCGCCGGGTTCAGGAAGCCGGCGAACGCGAACGCCTTGCCATCGGGCGACGCCGCCACACCGCGAATCGGACCATCGATGTCGATCACTTTCTCGATGTCGCCACCCGCGGCCGGCACCGCGTACACGTCGCTGTTGGGCGCGTAGTAGTAGGGCTCGGCCACGCGATCGCTGGTGAAGTAGATGCGCGATCCATCGGCGCTCCACATCGCGCCGCCCTCGTCGAAGTCGCCGCTGGTGAGCTGCGTCGCCCTGGCGGGGGCGTGTGCGTTGGGATCGACCGGCACGCTGAAGATGTGGCGGTGGCGGGTGAGATCGAGATACCCGGCGCCGTTGCTCCGGAACATCGCGCTGGTCACGACCAGAACGTCGCTTGGCGGCTCGACGTTCGCGCTGTCGGCGCCCGGGTGTACGGCGTGCGCCGCATGCGCGGAGTCCGTGAGGTCTTCCGGTTTCACGGAGCTGCTGAACGCGATCGTGTGCCCATCGGGCGACCATTCGGGCGACGAGGCGCCGCGCGGCGCGTTGGTGAGCTGACGCGCCTCGCCGCCGCTTATGGAGAGCAGATAAATCTGCGGACGGCTCTTTTCCTCGGCGCGCACGAACGCGAGCGTGCGGGAGTCCGGCGACCAGCGCGGCGACGCGTCGCCCCTGCCGGCCGTGAGCCGGCGCGGGGGCGCGGATCCATCAGTCGCCACCGTCCAGATGCTCGTCTCGTATCCGGTGTGGCGCGTGTTCACGGTGACCAGCACGTAGGCCACCTGCTTGCCGTCGGGCGAGATCTCGGGATCCGCCGCCCATCGGAACTGATACAGATCCTTCTCGGTAATGGGGCGCTGCTGCGCGCGCACGGGTGCGGCCGCGAGCGGCGCCATGGTGATAATCGCGAGGAAGAGTCGCATGGCCGAAAGGGTGTGGGGCGGAGGGAAAGGGCGGGGGGCAGGGGGCAGCCCATAGGCTGCGTCTTGGGCTGCCCCTTGCCGTCCTTTGGATGTCACAAAAACTCGTTCTCGGCTACCTGGCCGCACCAAGGTAGAGGCCGTTGAACAGGAATCCAAATGTCCCGTGCGGCTGGCCGCGGAAGGTGATCTCGGGACCGAACATCACGAGCGTACCCTTGCCGACCTTCGCCTGGGCGATCGCCACGCTCTGGTCCAGCACCTGCTCGCCCCACGCCCAGCCGCTGCGGAGCGGATGGGCCGAGCCGTACCACGCCACCTTCCGCACGGCGCTGCTGTCTGCGTTTGCGGTGATGCGAAACGCCGGACTGTGATCGTAGAGCACGGCCACGCTGTCCGGAATTCCGTATGCCAGCGGCTGTCTGTTGTCCACCTGCGCCATCAGCACGGAGCCCGGGATGTAGAACTGTTCGTTCGTGAGTGGCTTGTCGCTGCCCTGTTGCACCAGCGCGCTCGCGACCGGCAGCCCGAGATCGTACGCCAGATCGGTCGAGCTGCCAATGGTGAGCACAGTGCCGCCCGCCTCGAGAAATGCGCGGAGTTGCGGAACCGTCTTCGCCACGGTCACGCGCCCGATCCAGTCGCGATACTCTGGTGGGACATCCTCCGCTTTGGGCATGCGATCGAATCCACCGCGCGCGGCGCCGTCGCGCCGGGGAATCGCGCCGGTGGCGAAGAGCAGGACGTCGAACCGGTTCGCCAGGTTTCCGGCGTCGAGCGCGGGCGGATACACCACCTCGTAGGGAAACTCGTACTGATCCAGGATCCAGCGCATCCACCCCGAGGGAATGGATCCGCCGTATTCGTCCCAGAGGCCAATGCGCACCGGCTTGAGCTCGAGCAGTCCGTTCTCCGGCGCCGAGGCAATTGCGGTGAACGAGAGTCCCAGCTCGGCGGCCGCGCGCGTGAGGATGGGCTGTGCTGCCGTCGCGGCAGGAATGTAGATCGTGCCGGCGGGGTACTGCGAGTCGTTCGCGGCGAGCGGCTGCGTGAGCCAGTACACGGCGGCGCCAGCCTTGAGCAGCCGGTTCACCACGATCACGCTGTTGTTCACGGCGTGACTCAGCAGATAGCCCACGGCATGCGCCACCGGCGTGATCGTGCCGGTCGGGGGCACAACGGTGTCGCGCAGCGCGATGAACGGGCCGGTGAATCGATCCAGCATTCGATCGAAGTGGATGCCCATCTGCAGCGCGGGTGTCCACCCCGTGATGTCGTACGGCGGAGTGGGCGGCGCGCCGGGATAGCGGAAGTCGTTCGGATAATCCTGCGGTTCGAACATGTCGAGCACGTGCGGGCGGAACGCCTGCGCCGCCTGCACGACGAATGACCCGGCGGGATAGCGCGTGCCATTCACCGTGAACGCGCTCGTAGCGCGCTGCACCTCCACGCCGCCCTTGATGAGGATGTTGACGAACTTGATCGCGCGCGGAAGATCAGGCTGGTTTGCCGGAATGATGTAGCCGCGCGGATCGCGGTGGGCGGGTTCGCGCAGCACGTGGAACAGGCTGTCCGGCACCGGGCGACTGAGTGCGCGCGCAGTCGCCTCCGCGGTGGCGTTTCCGGCGCCGCCGCCGTTCGCCGTGTTCGTACCGCCAGCGCTGCCCGCGCTGCCCGCGCCGTTCGTGCCGCGCTCCGCTTCCCGCGCGCGCATGACCGCCGTATCGAGCGACGCCACCTCGTCGGGCGTGACGGTCCAACTGTCACGGTTGCCGCGCGCGATGGAGTTCGCACCCATCTGGTAGATGTTGTACAGGAAATGTTCGCGGTAGCGCGACGCGACATCGAGCACCGCGCGATTGGCGGTGAGCTCGTACGCGATGGACTGGCTGAAGTGCCACGTGCTGTCCGGTGCGATGGGCATGGGCAGATCGCCGCGCGGCAACTGCTGGTCGGGTACGAGCGGGATGCGGATTGGCGTGGGATTGCCCACGGCTTCGGTGAGCAGCCCGATCATGTTGTGGAAGTATGGCATGGTGCGCAGTCCGCCGTTCCACCACGTGGAGTAATTCGCCCCCGACCGCATGGTGACGCCCGGCATGTCGTGCGCGAGAAAGCGCGTGTGCATGGCGGCGCCCACCAGGTCCAGTTCCATGGGAACCAATGGATCGAAGTGGTAGTTGAACGGGTCGCGGAACGGCGGCGAGAACATGATCGTGCCCGCCGGCCCGGTCTGATGGTGGTTGTAGACGATCTGCGGATACCACTCGCGGTACATCACCGTGTTCATGGCCTGCGTCTCCGGCTGATTGGCCATGAAGAAGTCGCGGTTGTCGTCGTGACCCACGTACTTCTGATAGAGGCGCGGCAGGTTCGACGTCGATCGCTTGAGCGTGTCCGCCTGCCGGTTGTACCAGTTCGACACGAGGTCCATGCCATCCGGGTTGCACAGCACCGCGAGGAGAATGTCATCGTGCAGGAAGCGCATGGTCTCGGCGTCGGTGCGGCTCACCATCTCGTACACGGTCTCGATGAGCTGCTGCGAGCCCAGCACCTCGGACGCATGGAGCCCGCCGTCGATCCACACCACCGCCTTGCCCTCCCGGGCCAGTGCGTGCGCCCGCTCCGGCGTGAGGCCGCGCCCGAGCGCGAGCTGCTGCGAGATGCGGCGATAGTGCTCGAGATTCTTCTGGTTTTCCGGTGACGTGATGATCGCCATCATCATCGGCCGGCCTTCGGCGGTCGTACCGATCCGCACGAGCGTCATGCGATTGGACTGCTGGTCGAGCTTCTTCCAGTAGGCGAGCATCTGCTCGTAGTTCACCAGGTGGTAGTCGGCGCCAATGTCGAAGCCGAACTGCTGGCGCGGGGTGGTGATGCGCTGTTGCGCACTGACGCTGGTCGCGGCAGTGAGCAGGACGATTGCGGCCAGCGCAGCCGGAGCAGAGCGGAAGGAGATCACGGTGGTGTCGGGTGGGAGAAATCGGAGCGACGCTCTGGTGCCCACGTGGACGGCACTCCGGCAGGGCGGGCGTTCTGCCATAGCTAACGTATTGCCGGGCCCATCTGCTGGGGTAGGCGACGGTAATGAGAGCGGACATGGGCTGCCCCATGGGCTGCCCCGTCCCCTCCTGTCCCCTCAGCTCCAGCCGGCGGCGCCGACGGTGATGGCCAGGGCTCGCGCCACGCCCAGCTGGCCGTCGGTGTTGTCGAACCACTCGCCGGCCGTGTGCGCATCGCCGCCCCGGCCGCCGCCACCGATCGCGATCGCCGGAATCCCGAGGCTGATCGGCACGTTGGCATCGGTCGACGCCGTCGCCAGCTCGGGCGTGCGGCCGATCAGTTGTGTCGCTTCAATGGCGAGTGCGACCAGCGGGTCCGTGGTCGGCGTCTCGCCGCTCGGCCGGTCACCGATCACCTTCACGATGAGGTCGAGCGGCGCGGTGCCATGCGCGCGGCGCGAATTTTCCTCCTGGGCGGCGATCCGGGCGATGTGTCGTGTCTGCTGCGCGTAGCGATCCAGCGCGGCCGGCGACACCGAGCGCAAGTCCAC
>DATNDS010000089.1:0-13812 GCA_035553215.1 Gemmatimonadaceae bacterium | reverse complement strand
GCCTCGAACATGTAGTGGGTCGTGAGGAGAACCGTCTTGCCTGCATCCGTGAGCGCGGCGATCGTGGCCCGCAGCTCGCGCGCGCCGACGGGATCGACGCCGATCGTCGGCTCGTCCAGGAAGACGACCTCCGGGTCGTGCAGGATCCCACGCGCGATGTGCAGCCGCTGGCGCATGCCGCGCGAATAGCCCTCGACGCGCTCCTTCTCCCTGCCCTTCAGTCCGACGAGCTCGAGCAGCTCGTCGATCCGCGGGCGCTGGCGGCGGGGCTCGACGGCGTATAGCTCGGCGAAGTAGCGGAGGTTGTCGAGCGCGGAGAGCCGCTCGTACAGCCCGCGGTCGCCTCCGAAGACGTAGCCGATTCGCTTCCGCACCTCGCGCGCGTCCCTGACGACGTCGTACCCGAGCACGCTCGCCGAGCCCTCGGTCGGGATCAGCAGCGTGATCAGCATCTTGATCGTGGTCGTCTTGCCGGCGCCGTTGGGGCCGAGCAGACCAAAGCACTCGCCCGACTGCACGTCGAGGTCGATCGAATCCACCGCGATGACATTCGCGTACGACTTGCGGAGCGAGCGCAGGGCGAGAGCGGAGGGCATCAGGACAGAGGCAAGGGGAATCACAAAGGTAGCGACCTGGGGAATGGATGGGGGGACTCTCGTCGCCCCGCCGCCCCAGGGAATCGGCCGCCCCCGTCACCCCGCCCTTGGGAATCGGCAATCGGGAATGGGCAATCGTGGGAATGGGAAATGATGGAGCGGGGAGGCGGCGGCGGCGGTGAAAAAAAGGCGGTGGGGTGCGGTGTGGGGAGGTCTTCCTCCCCGATTCCCCATTCCCGATTGCCGATTCCCAAGGGTGGGGCGGTGGGGCGTGGAAGATTCCCCATTCCCGATTGCCGATTCCCAAGGGCGGGGTCGCGGCGGGGTGGCAGGGCGCTTCCCGCAGGGCGCTCCCGAAGGGAGTCGCCCGCTTCCCGCAGGCGCTGAGCCGTCAGGCTCGGGCGCCGCTTCCCGCAGTCGGCCGAAGGCCGACGCTTCCCGCAACCCCTGTGGCGCGTGGAACGCGCCACAGGGGTTGTCCCGATGCGGTATAGTTCAGTGCAGAACCCTCCTCGCCTGCGCCATGCCCGCTCCGTCTCGCCTCCAAAGCTTCATCAATGGTTCGCTCGCGACCTCGACCGCGGATCGAACCCTCACTCACGTGAATCCGTCGGACGCGCGAGACGTCGTGGCACTGGTCCCCGAAGGGACCAGCGACGACGCCCACGCCGCGGTCGCTGCCGCCGCCGAGGCATTCCCGGACTGGCGTGCCCGCTCGGGCCCCGAGCGCGCGACGCTGCTCAACGCATGGGCCGGCATCATCGCCGCACAGGCCGATACCCTGGCTCGCGCGATGAGCCGCGAAGTGGGCAAGCCGATCGGCGAGGCACGCGGTGAAGTCGCGCGCTGCGTCGTGATTCTGCGGTACTACGCGGGCGAGGCGGTGCGTCAGGTCGGTGACGTCATTCCCGCCCACAGCGCGGCCGCGTTGCAGTTCACGCTGCGCGATCCGCTGGGTGTCGTCGCACTGATCACGCCGTGGAACTTTCCGCTGGCCATTCCGCTCTGGAAAGCAGCGCCCGCACTCGCGTTCGGGAACACGGTCGTGCTCAAGCCATCCGAAATGTCCTCGCAGCTCGCCACGCTGCTCGCGGCCACCGCTCACGAAGCCGGATTACCCGCGGGAGTCTTCAACGTCCTGCTTGGTACAGGACCGGCGGTGGGCGAGCCGCTGCTCCGCGACGATGCGGTGCGCGGCATCAGCTTCACCGGTTCCTCTACCGTCGGCGCGCGCGTCGCGGGCATTGCCGCCCAGCGCAATGTGCGCTACCAGACGGAGATGGGCGGAAAGAACGTCGTCATTGTCGCCCGCGATGCGGATCTCGATGCCGCCGCCGCGCTCACCGCGAGTGGCGCCATGCGCTACGCCGGGCAGAAGTGCACCGCCACCAGTCGCGTCGTGATGGCCAGAGAGATCGAGCACGACTTTCTCTCAAAGCTCCGTGCACAGGTGGATGCGCTGCCGCTCGGCCCGGTCGATGATCCCGCTTCCGCCGTTGGCCCGCTCATCAGCGATGCGGCACGCGAACGGGTGAAGAACACCATGGCGGACGCCGCGCCCGAGCGACTGTTCGGTGGAGACATGCCGGCGGACGACCGGCTCGCTCACGGATTCTTCATGGCGCCCACCGTGATTCGCTATCGCGACGCCGGCGAGCCACTCGCCCAGCGCGAACTCTTCGCTCCAGTTCTGGGTGTCATCACCGCCGACGATCTCGACCATGCCATCGACCTCGCCAACCAGACACCGTACGGGCTCAGCGCGTCGCTGTTCACGCGTGACCTGCCCAGCGCGTTGCGCTACGTCCATCGTATTCAGGCCGGCCTCGTGCGCGTGAACGGCGATACGACCGGCGTGGACCCCCACGCGCCCTTCGGCGGCGTGAAGGGCTCGAGCTCCGGCAGCCGCGAACAGGGACCGGCCGCGCGCGAGTTCTACACCGAAACGAAAACCATCCAGATCAACCCTTGACCGTACGCGACATGGAATCGCACGACTGGCGCGGGGTGTTTCCCGCCATCACCACTCCCTTCCGGGAGGATCTGTCGGTGGATCACGCGGCGCTGCACACGCACGTGTCCTGGCTCGTGGATCAGGGTGCGCGTGGCATCATCGCGCTGGGCTCGCTCGGTGAAGCGGCCACGCTGGCGGCCGCCGAAAAGGTCCAGGTGCTCGAAACCTGCTGCGTCGCCGCGGCCGGCCGCGCGCCGGTCATCGCGGGCATCTCCGCGCTCAGTACGGCGGATGCCGTGGCCCTCGCACGGGGCGCACAGACCGCGGGGTGCGACGGCCTCATGGTGCTGCCCCCATATGTGCATCATGGCGACTGGCGCGAAACCCGAGCCCACGTGGACGCGGTCATCGATGCGACGCCGCTTTCCTGCATGCTCTACAACAACCCGATTGCCTACGGCACCGACTTCCTGGCGGCGCACATTGATGAGCTGGCGCGACACGCCAATCTGCACGCGGTGAAGGAGTCGAGTGGCGACGTGCGCCGCATCACCGCCATTCGCGAGCGCCTGGGTGACCGGTTGGCAATCTTCGTGGGACTCGATGATCTGGTCGTGGAAGGCGTGCACGCGGGCGCGGTTGGCTGGGTCGCGGGGCTGGTGAACGCACTCCCCAACGAATCGGTCAGGCTCTTTGCCCTGGCCACGAACGGGAATGTGCCGGAGACGCGCGCACTGTATGACTGGTTTCTCCCGCTGCTGCGGCTGGACACCGTGCCCAAGTTCGTGCAGCTCATCAAGCTCGTGCAACAGGAAGTCGGCCGCGGCTGCGAACGCGTCCGGCCGCCGCGCCTCGTCCTTGCCGGCGCGGAGCGCGACGACGCCCTGGCGCTCATCCGGCATCGGCTCTCGTCGGCAGATCATGCGACGCAGCCGGCACGCTGAGGATTTCCGACCCTTGCTCTTCCCGGGCCGTTCTCCATTCTCCGTCGCATCTCGCCGTGTCCACTCCCATTGAGGTCATTGACTCCCATACGGAGGGTGAGCCAACCCGGGTTGTCATTTCGGGCTGGCCCGTGCCTGCCGGTCGGACGATGCTCGAGATGCGGGAATCGCTGCGCCGTGAGCAGGATGCGCTGCGCCGCGCCGTCGTGTGTGAACCGCGTGGCCACGATGCCATCGTTGGCGCGCTGCTCACGCCGCCCGTACACGAGGGATCGCTGGCCGGTGTCGTGTTCTTCAACGACGTGGGGTACCTCGGCATGTGCGGTCACGGGCTGATCGGCGTCGCCCGCACCCTCGAGCACCTGGGCCGCGCACACCCCGGAATCATGCGCATTGACACGCCGGCGGGAACCGTACAGGCGGAACTGGGCGCGCACGGCGCGGTCAGCATTCGCAACGTACCCAGCTATCGATATCGCGCCGGCGTGCGAGTGAGCGTGCCGGGTGTAGGCCAGGTGCAGGGCGACGTCGCGTACGGCGGCAACTGGTTCTTCCTGACCGAGCTGGCGCAGCCGTCCCTCGCGCTCGCCAACCTGCCCGCGCTGATGGCGACGACCGCGGCCATTCGCGATGCACTGCGGGCGCAGGGCACGACGGGCGCCAACGCGGCTGATATCGACCACATCGAACTCTCTGGCCCGCCCGTACAGCACGATGCGGACAGTCGGAACTTCGTGCTCTGTCCTGGCGCCGCCTACGATCGGTCCCCGTGCGGCACGGGCACGAGCGCGAAGATGGCGGTGCTGCACGCGCGCGGCGAGCTGGCGCCGGGTCAGCGGTGGTGCCAGGAGAGCATCACCGGCGGCCGGTTCACGGGCTGGGTCGAGGACGGCCTGGACGGCGCCGTCGTGCCGTTCATTCAGGGGCGCGCGTTCATTACCGCTCGGGCGACACTCTACTTCGATGCCGAAGATCCGTTCCGCTTCGGGTTCGCCGAGAGTTGATGGTTGAGCCGCACCCCGATGTCGTGATCGTTGGCGCCGGCATCGTGGGAGCAGCGTGCGCGCTCGCGCTCGCTCGTGAGCGGTTGCGCGTGCTCGTCCTCGATTCTCATTTCGCGGGCGCGGGCAGCACGTCGGCGGCAATGGGACACATCGTGGTGATGGATGACAGCGAGGCGCAGCTCGCGCTCACCGCGCGCTCGCGCCAGCTCTGGAGCGGCATGGCGCCCGAGCTGCCGGCTGATTGCGAGGACGAACGCCGCGGCACACTCTGGCTCGCCACGTCCGAGGCCGACATGCAGGCCGCCGCAACGAGACAGGTCAGCTACGCCCGGCGCGGCATCGAGGCGTCAGTCATCGACGCGGGGGAGCTGTCACGCCTCGAGCCGAATCTCCGGCCCGGGCTCGCCGGCGCGCTGCACGTGCCCGGCGATCGCGTGCTGTATCCACCGGCGGTCGCGCGCCGCCTGCTCGAGCACGCCCGCGAGCTGGGCGCGACGCTGCGCGAAGGCTGCACGGCGCAGGAGGTCCGTGCTCGAACCGTCATCGTGCAAGACTCCAGCGGGAGCGTCACGACGATCGCGGCCGGCGCGGTACTCATCGCGTCCGGCATCGACGCACCCCGGCTCATCCCCGAACTACCCGTCATTCCCCGCAAGGGACACCTGCTCATCACCGATCGCTACCCATCGCTCTGCCACAGTCAGCTCGTGGAGCTCGGCTACCTGCGCAGCGCCCATACGATGAGCGGCGCCTCGGTCGCGTTCAACGTGCAGCCGCGTGCCACGGGGCAGCTTCTCATTGGCTCCTCGCGTGAACTCACCGGCCGCGACCCGACGATCAACCACGCGCTCCTCGGCGACATGCTCCGTCGCGCGATCGAGTTTCTGCCCGCCCTCGCCGGCTGTGCGGCCGTGCGTGCCTGGACGGGGTTCCGACCCGCCACGCCCGACAAGCTGCCGCTCATCGGCAAGTGGGACGCCATGGACGATGTCTGGATCGCGACCGGACATGAGGGGCTTGGCATCACCATGGCGCCCGGCACGGCGGAGATGATGGTCTCTCTCATGACGGGCCGCACGCCGCCCGTGGATCCGCTCCCCTTCTCGCCAACACGCGTGCTGGCCGCGTCTCCGCCACAGTGAGCCGAAGGATGTCGCACCGGTTCGACATCGTGGTGGACGGCCGCCCCGTCGCCGCAACCGGAGACTGGACGCTCGCCGCCGCGCTCCTCAACGCCGGGATCGTACGCTTCCGCACGTCGGTCACGGGCGAAGCGCGCGCCCCGCTCTGTGGCATGGGAAGCTGCTTCGAATGCCGCGTGCGCGTGAACGGCGTCGCGCACCAGCGCGCCTGTCTCCTCCTCTGCGAGGAGGGAATGATCGTCGAGACGGAGACTTGAACGGCGCGGACCCGGTCGCCACGACAGCCGTGTATGACGTGGCGGTGGTGGGTGGTGGGCCAGCCGGTCTGGCGGCGGCAGCGTGCGCCGCGGAGCACGGCGCACGCGTCGTCGCCATTGATCAGGGTGCCCGTCCCGGCGGCCAGGTCTGGCGGCACGCACACCGCGACCATCTGCCCGCCCTCGGGCGCGAATGGATCGAACGGTGCGAGCGCTCCGGTGCGCGCTGGCTTTCGGGCGCCGCGGTCGTGGATGGGTCAGCGCATGACGGGCTCGTTGTGGTGCAGCGCGCCGAGTCGTTTCTCGTGCGCGCACGGCACATTGTGATCGCCACGGGCGCGCGCGAGCTGTTTCTTCCTTTTCCGGGCTGGACGCTGCCAAACGTCCTGGGCCTGGGCGGCGCCAAGGCGCTCCTGGATGCCGGCATGACGGTGTTCGGCAGGCGCGTGGTCGTCGCCGGCTCCGGGCCGCTCGTGTTCGCTGTCGCCGCCACGATGGCGCGCGCGGGCGCGCATGTCGCGGCCGTGGCGGAGCAGGCACCACGCTCGCGGGTCGCGCGATTCGCGGCCGGCCTCCTGCGTCACCCCGGCAAGATGCTGCAGGGTGCGCGCTATCGCGCCGCGTTCGCTCGAACGCGCTTCCGCCCGGGCACGTGGATCAGTCGAGCCGAAGGCAATGGACGGCTCGAGCGCGTCGTGCTCACCAATGGGGAGCGCACCTGGACCGAGCCGTGCGATCTGCTCTGCTGCAGCTACGGTCTCGTGCCGAACACCGACCTCGCGCGACTCCTGGGCTGCACTGTGACTGACGGTGTGGTGAATGTGGACGAGCACCAGCGGACGAGCGACCCGAGCATCTACTGCGCCGGCGAGCCCACCGGCGTGGCCGGTGACGCCGCGGCGCTCGTCGAGGGAGAGATCGCCGGCCGGTGCGCCGCCGACGATGCCACGCTGCGGAACGGTTCGCCGCTGTACGTCGCGCGCGACCGGTGGCGGCGGTTCACGACCGATCTCGCGGCGGCGTTTCATCCGCGCGGCGAGTTGTTGGAGCGCCCGGATGCCAGTACGGTCCTCTGCCGCTGCGAGGACGTGCGATGCGGCGGCATCGATCCGCGCTGGACCGGGCGTCAGGCCAAACTGTACACGCGCGTCGGCATGGGCCCATGTCAGGGGGCCGTGTGCGGCCCAGCCTGCCAACTGCTCTTTGGATTCGCGCCGGGATTCACCCGTCCTCCCCTTGCTGCCCCCCCACTCGCTGCACTCTTGCCCGACCTGCCGGATTGGGCCAATCTGTGACCATCTTCCGCCTCGAGAGGCCAAAGTATGTGGCAGGACTTCAAGGCTTTTCTCATCAAGCAGAATGCGATCGCGCTGGCTATCGCCGTGGTGCTCGGTGTCGCCCTGAACACGCTCGTGCAGTCGATCGTGAATGATTTCATCATGCCGATCATCGCGGTTGCCCAGCCGGCGGGAAACTGGAAGACCGCCATCTGGAATCTCGGGCCGTTCAAGTTCGGAGTTGGGGATTTCGTGAGCGCGCTGATCAACTTCATCATCATCGGCTTCGTCTGCTGGCGTATCAGCAAGATCTTCGTCAAGGAGCCGGCTCCAGCCCCGACCACGAAGAAGTGCGCGTATTGCAAGACGGACGTGAACAAGGATGCGACCCGGTGTCCCGCCTGCACGAGCGACCTGGGCGCCATGGCCGCCGCCTGACCATCGCAGGTTCGACGCAGTGCCCGGTGCAGTGCCCCGGCATACATCGCTGACGCGGAGATATCTTGAACAGCCGCCGCGCGCCATGCTTCGGCGCGCGGCGGCTGTTCTGCTTTCTGGTCACCTGTGCCCCTGCAAGGGAGAATGCAACGATGCGCCGGACGATGTGCAAGTCGAAGATTCACCGCGCCGTGCTCACGGGCGCGGATCTCAACTACGAAGGCAGCCTGACGCTCGATCGCGACCTGATGGACGCGGCCGACATTCGCCCATTCGAGAAAGTGCAGATCGTGAACGTGAACAACGGCTCGCGCCTGGAGACGTACGTGATCGAGGGCCGGCGCCGGAGCGGAACGATGCAGCTCAATGGCGCCGCCGCGCGCCTGGGTGCCGTTGGCGACCATGTGATCGTCATCAGTTACGCGGACTACGAGGAGAGCGAGCTCGAGGACTTCGAGCCGCGACTCGTCTTCGTGGACGAGCAGAATCGGATCGCGAAGCCGAGTGTACGCCGGGCCAGGTGACGGGCGCGGGTGTAACGAAATGCGACGGGTGCGCCGGCCTCGAGAGACTGACGCACCCTCGCATTTCACGGCCACTCGTGCAAGTCGCGGGGCGTGCGGCCGTCGGACGACGCTGGCACTGGAGCACGAACCGATTGCTGCGGCACAGCTTGCGAGACTGATCACCAGGTGGCACGAACGTCGCCCTTCCCAATCCGGATGCGAACGACCATCAATCGCCGAGACCTCACCACTCCGACGTTCGAGCAGTCAAATGCCGACGTGCTGCGCTGGCAGAGCACGATCCGGCTCGCTGCGGCACTGTTGGCGTCCGGCGTCGAGATGGCGCTGGCGATGCTCCAGCATACGACGCCGCTTTCCGTCACCGCCATCATCGTCGTTCTGCTCTACATGGGCTTTACGCTGTGGGTGCGCCTACGCGTGCAGTCCAGCGCCGAGGCGAGCGACTGGCTGGTCTGCGCAATGGTCGTCGCGGACGTGGTCACGCTGTTCGGCATCACGTATCTCGTGGTGCCGCCCGCCTACTATGGCCGCGCGCTGCTGCTCGGATTCGCCATTCTGCATCTGTCATTCTCATTGCGAAAGCCCGTGCTCTCCTGGAGCGCGCTCTGCCTCATGACGGCCGCGTATCTCGGCATCGTCGCGGAGGCCCTGAAACGAGCTCCCGACGCCGTGCTGATCTGGCCGCAGGAGTGCTGGTCCCTGGGTCTGTTCGTGGTGACGGCAGGAGCATTCATCGCGCACGATGGCACCTTCAAGCGCCGTCTCGCGCGCATTGCCGCGCTCTTCCAGCGCGCTGAAGGCGGCGACTTCAGCGAGATGTACGACGCGGAGGCAGACGCGCGGCCGGACTGCATTACCCAGGTGGGGCGCGCCTACAATCGTGTGCGCATGCAGCTCGCGAACCTCGTGCTCACCGACCCGCTCAGCGGCTGTCACAATCGCCGTGGACTCGAGCAGCAGCTGGCGCGCGAACTGTCCCGCGCCGCGCGCAATGGCAGTGAGATCGCGCTCATTGCGCTCGACGTGGATCGCTTCAAGACCATCAATGACACGTTCGGCCACCTGGCGGGCGATGCGGTGGTACAGGAAATGGGTGAGCTCCTGCGGGGCGTCGCGCGTGCAGCCGACGTGGTGTCGCGTACCGGCGGCGATGAGTTCACCATGCTGCTGCCCGACACGAGTGCCGCCGGAGCCTTCCGCGTGGCCACGCGCATCAAGGAGGAAGTCGCGCGCCGCGAGTTCCAGGGCATCGCCGGCAAGATCCCCGTCACCGTCAGCATTGGACTCGTGACCGATCGGGTCGCCGACGAGAACATCGCGCAGGATCTCCATTCCCGCGCGGACGAAGCACTCTACGCCGCCAAGGATGGCGGGCGGAATCGCGTGAGCATCTGGACCGACAATCTGCGCGTCATCGCTGTTCGTCGCGCGGGCCAGCAACTGCGCCGATCCGCGTTCACGCCGGGAAGACCGATCAGGGCGATCGGCTGACGGCGCTCAGATGGCGGCGAGCTGCAGGCTCCCCTCCATCACCATAACGCAGGCGCCGCCGACTCGTACCGCGGCGACGGCGCCGGCGCGCTTCTCCACTTCAATCTCGATCATGCTGGGACGGCCCATCTCGAATCCCTGCTCCAGCACGTACCGGAGCGTCCCCTCCGCTCTCGCGTCACGGGCGCCAAGATAGCCGCCCAGCGCCGCCGCGGCGGAGCCGGTGGCAGGGTCCTCCGGAACGGACAGGCCGGGCACGAACACTCGCGCATGCAGGTCGGAACCGGGCAACTCGCCGTCGCGCGAGAAGACCATGATCTGCGGAGCCCAGTATGACTTGAGCCCCGACTCCCAGTGCTCCGTGCGGACGCGGGCCCGGGCCACCGCCGAGCGCTCACGCAGCGGCACGATCAGAAAGGGCAACCCGCAGGATACCGCCTGCGGCGCGGTCATGCCGCCCAGAATATCCGTGGCCTCGAGCGAGAGCATGCCGGCGAGCACCGAGCGTCCCGGGCTGGGCGGGCCGACCTGCGGAAGCATGGCCGCGGTGAGCTGCGCGAACACCGGCTTTCCGCCCTCGACGCGCACGCGCACCGGCACCTCGCCAACGCCTTCTTCGAACACGACGGATGTGTCGCCGTCCTGCAGCGGAATGCCCCCCGTGGCGGCGAGCACGTACGCGGCGCCCACCGTCGGGTGTCCCGCAAAAGGAATCTCCTCGGCGGGCGTGAAGATGCGCAGGCGCCGCGTGTTCTTCGCGTCAGCCGGCGGATAAATGAACACCGTCTCCGACAGATTGAACTCCCGCGCAATGCCAGACAGGGCATGCTCGGGGATGCTCGCCGCATCGGGGAAGACCGCCAGCGGATTGCCACCAAAGCGCCGGTCGGTGAAGACGTCAGCCGTGAAGAAGCGATGAGATGTCATAGGGGTTGTTCCACCCCGCCCGGCCCCGCCCTTGGGAATCGGCAATCGGGAATGGGGAGGCCAATTTCCGGTTCTTGATGAAATCGGGGTGGGGCGGCAGGGGGCGGATTGCCTTGTCGATTCCCCATTCCCGATTGCCGATTCCCAAGGGCGGTGTGGCGGAGCGGGGACAGTTCACTCTTCGAGCATGAATGGATATCCCACGTCCCGTGCGGGATTGAACGTCTCCTTCACCGAACGGGCGCTGATCCAGCGCGTGAGATTGAGTTTCGAGCCGGCCTTGTCATTCGTGCCGGATGCGCGGGCGCCGCCGAACGGCTGCTGGCCCACCACCGCGCCGGTGGGCTTGTCGTTGATGTAGAAATTGCCCGCCGCGTTGCGCAACGCGATGGACGCCTGCTTCACGGCCCGCCGGTCGCGCGCGAACACCGAGCCGGTCAGCGCGTATGGCGACGTTCGGTCCACCTGCAGGAGCGCGTCGTCCCACCCCGAATCGGGATACACGTACGCGGTCACGACCGGGCCGAAAATCTCCTCGCACAGCAGACGGTACGCAGGATCGCGCGTCTCCACCAGCGTGGGCTCGATGAAATAGCCCCGCTCGCCTTTCGCTCCGCCGCCCGTGATCACGCGGGCGTTCTGCTGCGCGTCGCTCAGGTATTCGCTGATCTTGCCGAACGCCTTCCGGTCGATCACGGCGCCCATGAAGTTGCGGAAGTCCGCGACATCCCCGACCCGCAGTTCCTTGAGCATCGCCACGGTGCGATCCCGCACCTCCGGCCAGAGTGATTCGGGCACGTAGACGCGGCTCACGGCGGAACACTTCTGTCCCTGGTACTCGAAGCCGCCGCGCGCGATCGCCACGGCCAGCGCGGCGGGGTCGGCCGACGCATGCGCCACGATGAAATCCTTGCCACCGGTCTCGCCGACGATGCGCGGATACGCCCGATACCCCGCGATGTTGGTGCCGATCTGCCGCCAGATCGCGTTGAAGACGAAGGTACTGCCGGTGAAGTGCACGCCGGCGAAGTCGCGGTGATCGATGAGCTGCCCCGAGATCGGCGCGGCATCGCCCGGCACGAAGTTGATCACGCCTGGGGGAAGGCCTGCCTCCTCGAGCAGCTTCATGATGTAATAGGCGCTGAGCATGGCCGAACTCGCGGGCTTCCACACCACCGTGTTCCCCATGAGCGCCGGCGCTGTGGGCAGATTGCCGGCGATGGACGTGAAGTTGAACGGCGTCACCGCATACACGAATCCTTCCAGCGGGCGATAGTCCAACTGATTCCACATGGTGCGGTCGCTCAGCGGCTGCTCGTCGTAGAGCTCCTGCGCGAAGCGGGCGTTGAACCGCCAGAAGTCGATGAGCTCGCATGCCGCATCGATTTCGGCCTGGAACGCCGTCTTGGACTGGCCGAGCATCGTGGCGGCGTTGAGCGTCGCGCGCCACGTGGTGGCCAGCAACTCCGCGGCGCGCAGGAACACCGCCACGCGATCCTCCCACGGCCAGTTGGACCATTCGCGGTGCGCCGCGCGCGCCGCATCCACTGCATGGGTGACATCCTCGTTCCGCGCGATGTGCCAGTCCGCCAGCACGTGCTGATGATCGTGCGGCATGACCGTCTGCATCGTGTGCCCCGAGCGAATCTCATGTCCACCGATGATCAGCGGAATCTCGACCTTCTCGCCGGCCATGCTCTTGAGCCGGGCCTTCAGCTCACGCTTCTCCGGCGAACCCGGAGCGTACGATCGCACCGGTTCATTGACGGGCGGTGGCACCCGGCGATTGCCGTTGAATCCACTGATGCCTTCGGGGACATACGCGGTGCGTGCGGTCGGTGTCGGTTCGCCGGTCGCATCGCTGCTGGCGGACGCTGCGGTGCGGTGCGGTTGTGTGGCTGGAGCGGACATGTCTATTCCTCTGGATGAACGGCGCCCGCTTTCGGCGCGCGCTTCACATGAAAGATACCCCGGCGGGGAAGCACGGCCAACGGTTGCGCCTCGACCGGGCGAAGGGCGCCGGTGTCCGGTTCACGCACGGCATCGTGCATGGCGGCATCTGGCATGCTCCCGTGGGTATTCGCCATCATGGACGGACAGATTTTCGACATTCCCATCGATGGGGTTCCATGGCGCATTTCATCGGCGCGCATACGATCGACACGGGCGGCATAGACAAGGCTGCGCTCCGTGCGGGCAATGGTGGCATGACGGCGCTGCAGATCTTCACCGCCATCCCCAAGTACTACGGCGACAAGTCGTCCATTCGCTCCGAACGGGTGCAGCGCTTTCACGCGGCGCTCGCCGAGGCCGGCATCGAGCGGCGTCATGTGATCGTTCACGCGGCGTACGTGCTCAACACCGCATCCTCGGACGAAACGAAGTGGTCTCGCGCCAGTGCGGGGCTTGCCAGGGAGCTGGAGCGATCCACCATGCTCGACGTCGCGGGCGTCTGTTTTCACCCTGGCGCGGCGAACGATGCCGACCGCGACGCCGCGATCTCACGCGTGGCGCTCGCCATGACACAGGCGCTCGACGCGGTGCAGGGAAGCACGCGCCTGCTCGTGGAGAATACCGCGGGCGCCGGAACGACCATCGGCCGCACCGCCGAGGAGGTGGGTGCCATCCTGGGCGCGCTGCCCGCGCCGCTGCGCGCCCGCGCGGGCTACGGTCTCGACACCTGTCACCTGTTCGCCGCGGGACACGATATCAACGCCTCGCGCGACGCCTTCACGCGCGTGCTCGATGCCTTCGAGCAGCAGTGCGGCGAGCCGCCGGCGTTTTTTCACCTGAACGACAGTGAGGGCGCTCTGGGCTCCAACCGGGACCGTCATGCGCTGCTGGGCGAGGGACAGATCGGACTCGCACCATTTCACTGGCTGCTCGACGATCCGCGCAGTGATGGCGTGCCCCTCATTCTCGAGACGCCGCAAGCGAACTATGACATCGACGGCGACGATCCCTCTCCCGATGAGTACGACGTGAGAATGATGCGAGCGCTGCGCCGCGCCTCCTGATCCAGCTACCAGCGACCAGCGACCAGCGACCACCCACTACATATCTCTCGAAAAAAACATCGATCTCCCTATTGCATCCACGGCAGACACTTGTAGTTTGTGCCCCGACGGACCCGAGTTTCCCTCTGTCGAACGCGATCCCTTCACCAATTCGGAGAGACGATCGATGGCCACCAAGAAGAAAGGCGGCGCGAAGAAGAAGGCAGGGAAGAAGGTCAGCGCGAAGAAGGCGAGCGCC
>DATNDS010000088.1:0-5573 GCA_035553215.1 Gemmatimonadaceae bacterium | reverse complement strand
CGTCATTCGGATGTCCAGCCGCATCATGAACCCGAACCAGGACCTCCGATCATGCGCTACGCACTTCTCATTCACTATCCGCAGCCCGCGGTTTCCACGCTCACCGAGGAGCAGATTGCCCAGGGCAAGGCCGCGTTTCATTCGTACGCCAGTGCGCTCGAGGACGCCGGCGTACTCCGCTCCGCCGAGGTGCTCCAGACCATCGCCAGCGCCACCAGCGTGTCAGTGAAGAACGGCACGCTTCAGGTGCAGGATGGACCCTTTGCCGATACCAAGGAGGCGTTCGCCGGCATCTTCACGATCGACGTTCCCGATCTCGACGCCGCCATTGCGTGGGCGGAGCGGTGTCCAGCCGCACAGTGGGGTACGGTCGAGATCCGCCCCGCTGCGGTTCGCTTCGTCAACGGCGCGTGGACCAGTGCAGGGTGATACTGACCTTGTGGCGGCGCGCGCCGAAGAACTGGCGCGTGCCGCCTATGGCCGCCTGCTCGCGATTCTCGCGGCGCGGGACGGCGACATCGAAGCCGCGGAGGACTCGCTGGCGGATGCATTCCTGCAGGCGCTGGAATCGTGGCCCACATCAGGAGTTCCGCGCAATCCCGAAGCGTGGCTGCTCACCGTGGCGCGGAATCGCCAGCGCGACGCGCGCCGCTCGGCCGCGCATCGGTTGTCCGATCCGCTCGATGACGATTCGCACAACAGCGCGCTCTCGATCATGGAGGACATCGATCCGGACGCCATCCCGGACCGCCGCCTCGCCCTGCTCTTCGTGTGTGCTCATCCGGCTATCGATCCCGTGGTGCGCACTCCCCTCATGCTGCAAACGGTGCTCGGCTTCGACGCCGCGCACATCGCGCGCGCGTTCGCGATCCCCGCTGCAACCATGGCGCAGCGCCTCGTGCGCGCCAAACGTCGTGTTCACGACGCACGCATTCCGTTCGTCGTGCCAGGACGTGACAAGCTGCGCGAGCGCATTGCCCCGGTGCTCGAAGCAATCTACGGCGCCTACGCCATCGACTTTCCTCTCGTGGCGGGCACCGGGCCACGCGATTCACTCGCGGCCGAGTCGCACGTTCTCGCCATGACGCTTGCCGAGCTGCTTCCCGGCGAACCCGAGGCGCTGGGGTTGGCCGCGCTCATCTCGCTGTCGCTTGCCCGGCGCGGGGCACGCGGCACTCCGGACACATTCGTGCCGCTCGATGAGCAGGATCCGGCGCTGTGGGACAGGGAGCTGATCGCACTGGGTGAGCGATACCTCAATGCCGCGCGCGCGCATGGACACACGGGGCGATTCCAGATCGAGGCAGCGATCCAGTCCGTGCACTGTGCGCGGGCCATATCGGGCGACACCGACTGGCGTGCGCTGCGCACGCTGCACAGTGCGCTCGTCGCGATCGCGCCAACGCTCGGGGCGCGCACAGCCCACGCGGCGGCTGTGGGACGCGTGGAGGGCGCGGCGGCTGGACTCGCGGCGCTCGACGCGATCACGGACGACGCCGTGCAGCGGTTTCAGCCGGCGTGGGCGGTGCGCGCTCACCTGCTGGCCGAGGCGGGGCGCAAGATGGACGCAGTGCAGGCTTACGAGCGCGCCATTTCGCTCACGACGGATGCGCGAGCGCGGCGTTATCTGGAGAGCCGCCTCGCGGTTCTTGCCCGCATATAGCGGCGGCATGCGTTCGAGCACTCGCTCGCGGAGGTAACGGGATGCCATCCATCACCATGCGGGTGAAGGTGAAGCCGGGGGCGAAGCGCTCGTCGCTGGAGCAGGAGCAGGACGGCTCGTGGGTCGCGCGCGTGAAGTCTCCGCCGGTGGACGGGAGAGCCAACGAGGAACTTGTCACGCTGATTGCGCGACAGTTCGGCTGCCGCCGGAGCGCCGTGCGCATTCGAGCCGGCGCGTCGGGCCGCATGAAGCTGGTGTCCGTGGACACCGGCTGAGCCGGCGCACACTTCCACGTCCGCAACGACGTTGCTCGTGCCGGAGCCCCTCGTGCATGTCACCCGACGGCGCTGTCACGCGGGCCGGGCGACATGCTGAGCGCGCCCGGCATCCCGAGTTTCACTCGCTCCTTCCGATGCGCCGCGAGATCCACGACGGTCTTGAGCAGAACGAGTACCAGGAGTGCCGGCACCGGCGAGCCGAGCGCCGCCACGAGCGCGCCACCGCCAAGCACCACCAGGTGCAGGATGACGACGCGCGAATACGGCTGCGACATGAGAGTCGTCAGCCCTGCCGTTCGATATTCGCCGCCCATCACATAGTTGTGGACAAACGAGATTCCGTGACTCAGGAGCAGCGCGGCGACGGCATACTCGATATGGGTGACGCGAATGGCCGCGAGGACCTGCGACGCGCTGAGCCAGCTGGAATGCACCGGAGCGAGACCGGCATATTTTCCGAACAGGTCGAACACGAACATGCCGTGTATGAGCGTGAACATGCCGAAGTGCACGCAGAAGAACGGGATCATGAACGCCTTCGCGATCCAGGCCGCGGGCTCGCCCGGTTCGGCCACGAGCATCCGGAGCACGTTGAAGCCGCCGACAACGACGTTCTCCATCCAGTAAAGCAGGATGATCGGGAAGACCTGCCAGTGGAACCAGATCACGCCGATGATCGGCACCGCGTTGGCGATGACGAGCGCCATCGTCGACACCGTCATACGGCGAGGCGCAGTGGACATGGGATGCGGAGCGGTCATGGATGCCTGTGCTCGGTCGGAACGCGGGTCCGGAAGCAACTCGCCGCTGCAGGGCTGGTCGGCAGACAAGCTTAGCAGTGCGCTTGCCAAAGGACGAGTCTGGACGGCGCACGGCACGGCGAGAAGATTCCGTGCACGGTGATGTCACCGTGGGGGCGCCCGGCCGCAGCCGGCTGCGGCGCCGCGATGTCCTCGAGGCCGCAACCGCATGCTCTTCATGAAACTTTCGATTCGCGTTCCGCTCACTGCCGTCGCTCTGCTGTGCGCCGCGGGCATCCTTGCGCGCGACGTGCACGCGCAGTCCGCGCCCAGGGGCTGGCACACACTCACCAACGTCACAGGCAAGTGTCAGCTCGCCGTGCCGCCGGACTGGATCATTCAGACGGTTGGACCCCACGGTGCCATGACGTCGGATAACAGGTACTCTGTCCGGTTCATGCTGACGGCGCCACGTGCCACGTTCGCGCAACTTCAGAGCATCACGGCGCGCACCTGGAAGATCCGGCCTGCGTTCACAGTCGTTACGGACAGCGCTACGCGCGCCATCTATCGCTACAAGCCCGCGGATTGGTACGAGTGGACCGTGATCGTTGCGGGTACGCCCGCCTGCGCGGCGACGCTGCGATCGCCCGTCGCCAACGATTCCCTCGCCATGCAGATCGCGGCGACGCTCTCGCCACGGAAGCCGCTCTCGCCACGATAACGGAACGCGTTCTGCAGCATTGCGACAGGCACGACAACCCGCTGCACCGAGGTCAGGCATGACACTTCCCACGCGAGCGCTGGGTCGCTCGGGGCTCGACATCACCACCGTCGGATTCGGCTCCTGGGCCGTTGGCGGAGGCGGCTGGGCGTTCGGCTGGGGTCCGCAGGATGACGTCGCCTCCATTCGCGCGATGCGCCACGCCCTCGACCTCGGCGTGAACTGGATCGACACGGCGGCCGTGTACGGACTGGGACACTCGGAGGAGGTCGTCGGGCGGTTGCTGCGCGAGCTGCGCGCGAGCCAGCGGCCGCTCGTCTTTACCAAGTGCGGGCTCGTGTGGAACCCCCGCGATCCCATGGAACCGGCGCGGCGCATCCTGGCGCCGGCGTCCATTCGCGCAGAGTGCGAGGCGTCGCTCCGGCGGCTGGGCGTGGAGCGCATCGATCTCTATCAGTTCCACCGGCCCGACGAAAGCGGCGTGCCGGTGGAGGATTCCTGGGGCGAGATGACGCGGCTCGTGAGTGAAGGGAAGGTGCGCGCGGCCGGCGTGTCGAACTTCACCGTGGAACTGCTCGAGCGCTGCGAAGCGATCCGCCACGTGGACTCGCTGCAGCCGCCGTTCTCGGCCATCCGGCGCGACGCCGCCGCGGAGCTGCTCCCGTGGTGCGCCGCGCACGACACCGGCGTGATCTGCTACAGCCCAATGCAAGCGGGACTGCTCACTGAGAGCTTCACGGCCGCACGCGTCGCGTCGCTCGCGGCCGACGACTGGCGGCGCGGCGCTGAACAATTCCAGGAGCCGAACCTGTCACGGAATCTCGCGCTGCGCGACGCATTGCGGCCGATCGCGAAGCGCCACGGCAGTACGGTGTCAGCCGTTGCGGTGGCGTGGACGCTCGCATTTCCGGGCGTGACGGGTGCCATCGTCGGCGCGCGCTCGCCGGAGCAGGTGGACGGGTGGATTGGCGCCGCGCGGATCACGCTCGCGACCGCCGACCTCGACGCGATCGCCACGGCGATTACGCGCACGGGTGCCGGGAGCGGACCGGCGACGCGTGGCATAGCTGATCGGCCTCGTCAGCCCTCCAACTCCGCAAAAAAGGATGCAACGGCGTGACGATATGATGGAGCATGTATCGCGGGAAGCGGTATAGCTCGGGCTCGATGTTGACCTGCAGTCGCTCCTTTAATCCCTCGAGCACGCGTTGAATCCGATCCGCATCGGCGAGTTCTCGCACAGCTAACCGGACAGCGCCACTGCACGCTCGAAACTTACGAGCCGGCGAATCAGGCTAATGAAGTCCGCTCCAGGCAAGCCAGCGATCGCCAGTGAGCTGGATGAATCGCTGGGAGCGCGAGCGGCTCCATGTCTCCGCGTGCGACGCATTGCGCAAATCTATGGTCCCGCTATCTCTCCGTCCGTCGTGCGCGTCCCGCAGGCAGGCGCGACTTGAGAGCACTCTCGGCGCTGAAGAAGCTCGCCTTGAGATGTACCGCGGACATGGGCGCCATAGCGTATTCGGGCACCGCGTCCCTCACCGCCTCGGCCATCTGAATCAATTCCGCGTCGCCGTTGGCGTAGCTGCCGATGCGCTCGGCAGTGCGCTCGAGCACATCGCGCGCTGCGAGGAAGTCACCGGCGCGGTTGGCTTCCGTGGCCTCCGCGCGCGCGCGCGCCGCGAAGACGGCGGCAACTTCACGATCGACTGTGCGATCACGCGGCTGCGCGTCGTTCTCCGCATGACTGGCAAAGCGCCAGACGAGCTCGCCTGCGGCAGTCCGTGGCGCCGCATCCCGGTGTGACAGCGAGATGCGCGTCGTGACACTCTCGCCCACTTCGCCCGCGGGGAAGGTCACACGGAACACCGCGGTGACTTCCTGTTCCGAGACGAGGTCGCCGACTTCGATGGTGAGCGTGCGCGCGTCGAGGCCCATGCTCGAGCGGAACCGGTTGAGCACGTCCACCTCCGCGCCGCGCGGGACATCCACGGACAGCACGGCGCCGCGTACGGTGACCTCGGCGGCTTCGCCCAGCTCGCTCGTGAGAATTTCGGGAATCTGGGAGGCGCCCTCCACGAAGTAGAAGTTGCCGCCGCCTTCGTGCGCCATGTCGCGCAGGAGATGCTCGCTGAAATCCGCGCCCACGCCAATCGTGGACGTGATCA
>DATNDS010000087.1:0-5417 GCA_035553215.1 Gemmatimonadaceae bacterium | reverse complement strand
CACGCGGATCGCGCAGGAGACCGCCCAGCAGACGCAGATACGCCGGGATGCGCCCGATGGTCGCCATGAGCGTACGCTTGGCGCCGCTGCGGCGCCGCGCGCGTTCGCGCGCGCGGCTCTCGCGTGAACGGAAGCCACGATTAACGGTGATGCCGGTCATGAGCTGGTCCCTCCCGAGTTGTTGGCGGGTGAGGGCGGCGGCGGCGGCGATGGCGCGCTCGGCGGCGGCGGAACAGGCGGCCGCGACGTCGCCATGGGCGGCGGAGCCGCTGGCGGCGCCGCTGGCGGCGCCGCCGGCGGACGCACCGCGGGGCGCGTCGCGGCATCCATGACGTCGGTCGCCACGGACTTGCCCGCGGCCGCAACGCCGGAGAGCACGCCCATTGCCTTGTTCAGCAGCCCCATGGTTTCCGCGATCGTGCTGGCCGATACGCGCCCCGCGCGCAGACTGTCCTCCACGCCCTCGGCGAATCGCTGGAAGACGTTGGGCGACTGCGCCGTTTTTTCAGCGTAGCGCGACTCGAGAAACTCGACGAAGTCGAGCACCTGGTAGCCGCGCACGTCGGGCAGCGTTTCCAGCTTGCGCAGAATGCGTTCGCGTAACTGATCTTGCATGTGACTTGCCCCGGTGCGTCCAGTGCCGCGGTCAGCCGTGCCAGCGCACCCGCGTGCCGCGCGCGTCGATGTGCACGTAAGGATGGTGATAGCGCCTGCTCACATACAGCCCCATGCCGCCCGTGAGTTCAGGATATTCCGCTTCCACGGAATCCACCGCCGCCGCCACCAGGCGCGCATCCGCGGCGGTCACCCGCCCGTCCGAATTCGCGTCGATGGCCACGTCCACCGCATCGCCGTACTGATGCCGGCTGTCCGGCGCCGCGCGACGCACGAGACGATTGTGCGCGGGCGTGCGGAAACCTGAATGTACGTAGACGGTGTAATGCAGGTTTCCGTCGCGGGTCGCGCGCGTCAGCCGCTCCACCACGAGCTCGAGCTTGTCGATCACGCGCGGGCTCAGCGCCACGAAGCGCGGCCACGTGGTTTGCCCATCCTGCGTGACGAAATCGCCGAGTTGGAGGTGCCGGCTGATCGGCAGATCCATCTCGTCGGGCATCACCTTGAGAAAGCCCTCGGGCGTGGCGGCGGTGTCGGCACGGTCCCGACTGTGGCGCTCGCCGTCATACATGCCAATGCGATAGCCATCCAGCATGGGACCGCGCTTCTCGACGAAGGGAACGAGCACCGCGAGCGTGGGCCCGGGTACGGCGAAGCGCGCGCTGTCCCGATGGACGACGAGCTGGTAGAAGCCGGGCTGCGTCGGCGCGACCAGCGGTCCGCCGTCGAGCACGCGTGTGCTGTCCGAGCCCACGAGATCGGGCACCGTCTCCCAACTGTAGCGCAGTCCGTTGTCAGCGCCGTGGAGGTCGATGGGATAGTCCACCGCCTCGCCCGGAAGCGCGGTGCGCATCCACACGGCGCCGCTGCGCCCGTAGGCATTGCTCGCCGGTTCGACGGCGGCGGCAAGGGTGCCGAACGCGCTGTCCACGGCAAGTGTGGCCACGGCGCTGTCGGCGGCGAATGGCGGGTGTTCGAGCGAATGTGACGGGTGATACGCCGAGACGAACGCGACAGCGGAACAGGTCGTGAAGAGGAAGGTGAGCCGGCGTGCGATTCGGCGGTGATGGCGCGAGGACGTTCCGGTCGCGCTCGACGAAACGGCCGCCGGAACCGTCATCCGCGGCCCCAGCGCGTGCGCATGCCGCGCGCGTCGATGTGCAGGAACGGCCCGTGCTTCGACGTGGCGCGATAGATGCCGGCGCCGCCGGCGAGCTCCGGGTGCGCGGCTTCGACGCGATCCACCGCGTCGCGGATGACTTTCGCGTCGCGCCAGTTCACTCGGCCATCGTGATTGAGATCGCTCATGCGCCCCGACCCGGTGTTGTCCACGAAGACATCAGCGGCGTCGCCGTACTGGTGGCGGCTGTCGCGCACGCGGCCGCGGCCCACGCCCTCGCGATTGTACTCGGGCGTGCGGAAACCCGACATCACCGTCATGTGATCCACGCGCACGCCGTGATCCTCGAGATCCTCGATGACGAGTTCGAGCTTGTCCACGAGCTTGTCGTCGAGCACGAGGTACTTGGGCCAGACATCTTCCTGGTCGTGCGTGAGAAAGTCGCGCAGCGCGAAGTGCTCGGACACGCGCACGTCCTCGTTGTCCGGCGTCACTTCCACGAAGCCGTCAGGATTCGCGTACATCTCCTGTCGCGGCGTGTGGCGCTCGTACGGCCAGAAGCCCAGCCGGTAGGAACCGATCCGGCCATGCAGCTTCTGCGCAAAGGGAACGAGCGTGATCAGCGAGATCGGATCCGTGAGCGAGCTGTCGTTCACGGTGTACACGCCGGGTCTGTTCGCGGCGGAATCCCCGAAGAGGCGCTGCAGAATGTCTATGGCGAACGAGGGGTGGGCCGTACTGACGAAAAAGGCGCGCAGCTTGCGACTGCGGCCAACCAGCGAATCGAGAAAGAGCACGTCGGCGCCGGAGAGCGCGCGTGTGGCGGCAGCGGCGCGTGTGACGGCAGGATGTGGAGCAGGAACCGGACGGGCATCGGCGTTGAGTGGCGCACCAAATGCGCTGCTCACCGCGCCAATGGCGGCGACGAGGGCGATCGTGCGCACGACGCCTCCCACGCGAGGCCTGACAATCTTCACGCTTCCCTCCCTGATTCCCCTGCCACGCTGCACTCCTCCCCCCAAGAGAGCCGGCTCCACGACACGCCAGCCCGGTCAGAGACCCATACCCCGACACGAGCGACGCAGCCAACCGGTAACCCTATGTAAAACTTCGGTCCATCGCTACCGGCGTCAGGGGCTGGAACGGGCTGGAACGGCGGCTCTGACTGACCAGACGATCAGTAGATGTAGACCGCCGTACCTACCGGAACCAGGCCGTAGAGATAGTCTATGTCCTCGTTCCGAAGGCGCACACAGCCATGGCTGACGGCCTTGCCCACCGAGGCCGGCTCGTTCGTACCGTGCAGCGCATATCCGTCGCCGAGATTCAACCGGTGGCTGCCCAGCACGCCGCGATACTTCCGCTGATTCGTGCCGAAGGGCGGCACGATGAGTTCCTTGCCGACGACGATTTCGTGCCCCTCGCTCGTCTCGAACGGGACAATTGTTCCGTCGGGCATTTTTCGCACCACGTCGCTGCCAGCGACGGTAATGAACGACGAATCGCCGGCCGGTATGCTGTCGCCCTTCTTGAGCTTCACGAGCTTCAGCTTGCGCTTCCTGGCGATCTCGACGAAGTGCCAGTCGGGCGGCACCCAGGGCGGATCCACGTCCTTGCTCTGCACCACGAGGCGTCCGCGCGGCGTGTCGAAGCGATATTCGTCGCGCCCGTTCTGTTTCACGAGCGTCTTGCCACTGCCCACGGCCACGCGCGTGGAGTAGAGCGTCTCGTTCCCCATCTTGTACCACATGCGCCGGTCCGCAATGCTGACGACGATGTAGGGCGCGTTGGCGGATGGCGCATCCGCGGCCGGGGCTGCCTCGTGCAGCGTATCGTCGGACGCATGCAAGTCGTGCGTGAGTTCATCGAGCAGCGCCCAGTTCCGGTTGAAGACCAGACGACTCACGGCGAGGTGGTAGCGCACCTGCCACACGGAGTACCCCACCGCGGCCGCGGAGGCTGTCGCCACCAGCGCACCGGCAATCAGGATGACGGTGAGGCGGGCGTTGTCCCGGAAGGCGTTCGAGATCGAAGTGAACGCGCGCAGTGTCATGGCGTCAGCAGCGTCATGGCGTCAGTAGAAGTACACGGCGGTGCCGCGCTGCACGTTGGGCATGATGGCGTCCAGATCCTCGGCGCGCAGGCGAATGCTGCCGGGAAGCACGTACGCCGAGTCGGCGAGCGGGCCCGTGGCGGGCATGGAGTAGATCACCGTGCCGCCATCGAGCACGACGGCCACCGGACCCAGCGCGCCCGTGACGTGGCGGTCCGCGGGCACCGGCAGCTTCCGCTCACGATACACCCAGTCCGGAACGTCCCACGCATCGCGCGCGCCGAGCACGGCCTGCACCGTGCGGGTGCCGCGGGGGACGGCGAGGTGCACCGTGTCGGGCGGGATGCCAATGCGCCGTCCCGGACCGACCTCCACCGGACTGCGCCGCAGGAGCGCGCCGCGCCGTTCCAGGTAGATGCGTCCGCTGTCCACGTCCACACCGATGTGGATGCCGCTGTCGGCGAGCGCCAGCCGCCGGACTTCCTCCTCCTGTGCCTGGCGCTGGCGCGCGCGCGCGTCGAGAATCGCGTCGGTGCGCTTCTTCTCGAAGTCGTTCATGCCCGCGCGCAGCCGCGCGATCTCCTGTTCGTAGGCCGTCTGACGAGACAGCAGCACCGCGTCCGCACCCAGCGCCGCGAGAATGACGAGCAGCGCGACGGATACGAATCCGCGATGACGGCGGCGGTACTCTCCGAACGTCACTGCTGCGAAATCGTGAGCACGTCGAGCAGCGGCACGCCCGATGGATCGCTGCGCCCGAAGCGCACGCGCGCGGTGATCAGCATGGACGCGAGCGGGTCGATGCGCCGCGCCTGGTCCACGAGCGAGGGCGGCAGCGCGAGATACAGCAGAGCGTTCTCGGTGCCCGGACCGCGAGCCAGGAGGTAGGGTTCATCCGGCGCCATCCCCTTGCGCAGCGGGTCCGCGCTCTGCAGCGCGATCTTCTGCACGTGCCAGCGCACTGTCCGCCCGCGATAGCGATCCGGATCGGAGCGCAGATCCGCGGCGCTCACAGCGGTGAGCACGCTCGTGTCGGCGGGAACCAGATCCGCCGCCTGCACCCACCCCTCCACACGCACGCGCACCCACTGGCGATCGCGCGTCAGCGTGGTGACGTGCGTATTGGAATCGAGCGTGGCGAGCGTGGCGCCATCGGGCGCGAAGCGGAGCGCCGCGCGATGCTCCAGCGCAAACGCCGGCGTGGGCGCAGTGTCGGCGGAATCGAGCGCACCGGATCCCGAGTCGCTCACCACGCTGTCCGGGGCGGACGCTGGCACCGTGCGCGCGACCGCTCGTGCCGTGCGCGCTGGCGCCGTGCGCGCTGGCGCCGTGCGAGCGTCCGCCAGCGTCGTCTGCGTGCTCCGGAGCGCGCTCGTCTGCACCCATGCCGTGCGGCGTACGTGCACCCAGTCGCCCGTCGTGCTCACGCGATGCAGCCCCATGCCCTCCCGCAGCCGGGCCAGTGGCGTGCCCGAGCGGGATGGCGTCGCGCGCAGCGTGGCGCCGTCGGCGGCGGAAATGGGATACTCCTGCCGTTTGCCGCGCACGACGCTCGCGTGCAGATAGCCATCCAGCGTGATCTCCGTCCAGGCGCCGCGCGTGTGCTCACGCGCCACGGGCGTGCCGCTC
>DATNDS010000086.1:0-3473 GCA_035553215.1 Gemmatimonadaceae bacterium | reverse complement strand
TACTGGGAGCGCCGCACGAATTTCGTGAGTCCGCTCACGATCGAGACGCCCAACGTCTTCTTCGATGCGGCGACGCTCGCCGCTTATCTGGAGCCGTACATGCCGGGAAGCACCGAGCAGGAGCGCGCGGGCGCGGCGCAGGCCATCGCCACGGCGATCGGCGGCGTATCGGACGCCGCCGGTGCGGCGACGGGCATTCCGGTGGGCACCGTATCGCCTGAGGGAACGCTGGCGGGGAGCCCCGATGTGCTGCTCACGTATCGCAACTTCGGCAAGCTGGATCGCTGGGGCGCGGATGTTGGCATGCAGGCGGTGCTCTCGGACCGGTTCACGCTCAACGGGACGTACTCGTGGACCAACAAGGATCTCTTCCCACGGAGCGAAGTGGGCGGACTGGCGGACATCGCGCTCAATGCGCCGCGCAACAAGGCATCGCTCGGCCTGCGCTACGGGAGCGAATCGAACGGGCTCACGGCGGAGCTGCGCGGCCGCTATGTGGCGGGCTTCCCGATGCAGTCGGGCTCGTACGCGGGGCCGGTGGATGCCTACACCGTCGCCGATCTTGGGCTGGCGTACCGCTTCCAGCCGGAGCGCCTGATCGTGTCGCTCAGCGCGCAGAACGTGCTCGACCATCTGCATCGCGAGTTCCTGGGCGCGCCGTTGATGGGGCGGCTCGTGCTGCTGCAGACGCAAGTGACGTTCTGAACGGCGGCCTATGGCGCGCAGCTTGCGCGTGGCATATCGTGCAAACCGCGCGCAACGCGGCTGCTGGCCGTTTTCATGACACCTGCAAGGGAGGGGTTGTCCATGCCGATACTTCGTAGTGTAGTCCGCCCGTCGGTCTTTCTCGTGGCCGTTGCGCTCCTGGCGAGCGCCTGTGGCAGCGACAACAACTCCACCGCGCCCAACATCACGCCGCAGGAAGTGCAGGGCGGGTGGACCCTGGTTTCGTTCACGCAGGGCGGGAACACGCTGGTTCCCCCTGCCGCGACCGGCACGCTCGCGCTCACGCTCACGACCTACGCGCTCGACATTACGCTGCCGCCGCCCATCGGCGAGGAAGCCGACACGGGCACCTATACCATCTCGGGCACGACCTGGTCGCAGACGTCCACGGCCGCCGCGAACGGTGGAGTGCAGTCGCAGGGCACGGCGGCACTCTCGGCCAACCAGGACACCCTGAGCGTCAACGTCACCACGCAGAACCAGCAAGTGGCGACCACCTGGGTGAGGGTTCTTCCGTAGCGGACGGCCCATCATGGCCATGAGGCGTGGTGGCCGACGCGTTCTTCCCGCGCTGCTCCTGTTGCTCGCCGCCGCGCTGCCCGAACTGGCGGCGCAGCAGACGCAGGCGCAGGCGGCGACCGCCACGCTCGTGGGCCACGTCGTTGACGCACAGACCCGGCAGGCGCTCCCGAACGCGGCGGTGCTCGTTGCCGGCACGCTCCTGCAAGCCCGCACCGATGTGCACGGTGACTATCGCATTGACGGCGTGGCGCCCGGCCGCTACGAGCTGCGCGTGCTCATCATTGGCTACCAGAGCGAGACGCGCGCCGAGCGCGTCGCGGCCGGCGACACGGCGCGCGCGGATTTCGCTCTGCAGCACGCGCTCATCGAACTCACCCCGGTTACCATCACGGCCAGTCGTGACGAACGCCGCATTGGCGACGTTCCGGCCAGCCAGGCAGTGCTCACCAGCCAGTCCATCGTGCACCGCAACGTGATCACGCTCGATGAGGCGCTGCAGTACGTGCCGGGCGTGATCCTGAATCATGGCGACATCGACGTCCGCGGCTCGACGGGCATCGCGGGCGGGATCGGCAGCCGCGTGCTGTTTCTGATGGATGGCCACCCGGTGCTCACCGCGGACGGCGGCGAGGTGGACTTCGCCAGTCTGCCGCTGCTGGATGTGGATCGCGTGGAAGTGGTGAAGGGCGCCTACTCCGCGCTCTATGGCAGCAGCGCGCTGGGCGGCGTGGTGAACGTGATCACCAACCCCGTGAGCGCGGAGCCGGAAAGCGAGATCGAACTGCACTATGGCGCGTACGATCCGCCGGGAGCCTACCGCGTGACGGATCACCGGCAGGACTTCAAGGGCGTGGCGCTCCAGCACGACCAGACCTTCGGCGGACTCGGCGTGCGGCTGTTCGCCAATCGCGAACTGAACGACGGCTTCACGCAGGATGACTCGTCGTCACGCTGGCTGCTGCACTCGCGGCTCGACTTCTCCACTGGAAAAGATCACCCCGCGTCGGCGTACGCGATCTGGTCGTCCGAGGACGACGGCAACTTCTTCATGTGGGAGTCGCCCGATCACCCGTACGAGCCGCCGCCGGCGACGATCAGCGACTGGTCGCACAACACCAAGCTGAGCGCGGGCGCCACCCTCACACCAGTCGCGACCGGCCGGTCACGACTGCGCATCGATCCCTTCTTCGAGAAGGATCTCACGCAGGACCACTTCCCGAGCGACACCGATTTCCACTTCCACCGTGCGTGGAAGCTGGGGACGAACGTGCAGTACACGCTCGCGCCGGCCACGAATCAGACGCTGACCTTTGGCGGCGCGGCCGCGTACACCGCGGTGACGTCGGACATTCTGGGGCACCCGACCATCGACGAGTACGGCTTGTACGGTCAGGACGAGCTGGATCTGACCGATCGGATCAGTACGTCCTTCGGTCTGCGGCTGGACACGCACCGCTCCACCGGCTCGAGCACGGAGGTCGCGCTCAACCCCAAGCTCGGCGTCGTGTTTCATCCCGCCAGCCGCATCAGCACGCGCATCTCGCTCGCGCGCGGCTATCGCGGACCCAGCGCCATCGAGCAGTTCGTGAACACGGTGCAGTTCGGGTTTCACGTGGTTCCCAATCCGGATCTGCACGGCGAGTCGGCGTGGTCCGGCGAGGTGGGCGTGACCGCGACTCCTGTCCCGTGGCTCTGGCTGGACGCCGCGCTCTTCCAGTCCGACTACCGCGACCTCATCGGCCCCGCCTCGGCGCCGGGACAATTTTTTGTCTTCCAGTTCCGAAATACCCAGCGGGCGCGCATCCGCGGGCTTGACGCGTCAACCAAGGTGCGCGTGGTCCCGCGGCTGCTCGATGTGCAACTGAACTACCTGTATCTCGACGCGAAGGATCTCAACACGGGTCTCCCGCTCCCCTATCGGTCCACGCACAATCTCACGGCCTCGTTCGACGTGCTCGGCGGCCTCCTGGGCGTGGACCTCCGCTACCGGAGCCGAGTGAAGGAGGTGCTGACCTATCCGCTGGACCCGCGCAGTTCGATCACGGTGGCCGATCTGCGCCTGGGCTACGACGTGAAGGGGACGATCGTGCAGGTGAAGGTGGCGAATCTCTTCCAGGCGAAATACGTGGACGTGCTCGAGCGGACCCCGGGCGCGCCGCGGAGTGTGTTGTTCAGCGCGCGGAGAAAGTTCTAGCGGCGCGCTCCGCTTCGCGTCGCTGCGCCGC
>DATNDS010000085.1:0-5449 GCA_035553215.1 Gemmatimonadaceae bacterium | reverse complement strand
GCCACGCAGCACGAGCGCGCTGAGCTGCGCGAGGGTGCTGACCTGCACGCGCAGCACGCGGCGTCCGCCGAGTGTGGCGACGACGGTTTCGAGGGCGGGGTAGCGGGTCATGGGCCGTGGCTCCGGCTGTCCAGTTGGAACTGAAAGTTAGTCCATTTGGTCAACGCGCGCAATCCGCTGCAAACGCAGCGATGCGTCGCTCGAACAGGTCGTCGAAGGACATGTCGCGGGTTCTCTCGACCAGCATTGATCCGGCGATGGTCGGATCGAGCATCCGCCATCGGAGGGGAACGTCTCTCGGGAGCTCCTTCGCGTGACTCAGCCCGTCTTGGCGCGCAACCCCTCGAACAGGGCCATCCCCGCCTGCCGCGCGTGCCGTTCGGCGTCGCCGGTCGAGACCCCGAGGAAACTCACGCGCTGGTCGAGCACGAGGGTCGTCAGGCCGTGCACCAGCGACCACGCCGCGAGCGCCTGATCGCGGACGACCCCCCGGCGGACCTGGCCCGAAGCGTGGCCGCGCTCCAGCACGCCGGTCAGCACCGCGAAGGTCGAGTCGCTGGCCGCTTGGAGGGCGGGGTAGCGCGCCTTCTCGGCCAGCTCGGCCCCGAACATCAGGCGGTAGTGCGCCGGGTGCTCGACCCCGAACCGGACGTAGGCGGCGGCGATGCCGGCGAAAGCCTGGCGCGCCGAGCGCGGCTGCCCTCGAGCGGCGGCCTCGAGCGTCTGCCTGAGCGACTGGAACCCGAGCGCCGCCACCTCGGCGAGCAGCGCTGACTTGTCCTCGAAATGGTTGTACGGGGCCATGTGGCTCACGCCCGCCCGGCGCGCAACCTCGCGCAGCGTGAAGTGCCACGCGCCCTCCTCGGTGACCATGCTGAGCGCCGTGTCGATCAGAGCGCGCCGGAGATCGCCGTGATGGTAGGGCGCGGCGGGCAGCACGGGCGCGGTTGACGGGGTCCGGGGCTTGGGCATGGGCTTCCTCAAGGGAAAATGTTTACAGAGGATATTGACAATGGAAACATTGCAGCCAATATTGACATTGTAAATATCGGCTGGTTCGCCAGCCCATGCAACCCCGCTGGGGCAACTCGACCGCCAGTACAACTCCGAAGGGGGCACCCCATGTCTCGCACCACTCGCTTCCACTCGCACCGGCTGCTCATCGTGACCGGCCTCGTCCTGATCGGCCTGGCCGCGTGGGCCGCGACAACCCCGGCGCAGCGCCCGGCACCCGACCGGGCGCTCCACAACCGAATTCCCGCCGCCGCGTATCGTGTGGCTGCCCCGGAGAAGCAGTCTCCGGCCGCCATCGAAGGCGATCGGGCCAGGGGCGCGTACTTCGCCGAGTTCACCGGCGTCGGCGCCGAAGGGCGCGACATGGTCTGGCGCGGCGCCGTTACGGGTGTCGCAGCCGGCGAGCTGACGGTCCGGCTCGCCCACGTGGGTCGGGATGTCGACACTGCGAAGCCGACGTGGCCGGTCGAAGGCATCATTTTCCTCTCGGGTAAGGACCCGCAGCGGGCGTTCGCCGCCGAGGTGCATGGCACGATCGACTGGCGCACGAAGCGCATGAAGCTCGCGGGCGAGATCTCGGTGGGCCACATGCGTGGCGCGCACATTGAGCAGACAGCCGACCTCATGAACTACGATCTCTCAGGCGAACTGCGCCTCACACGGGCGACGCTCGCTGCCGACCAGTAGCCGCCTGATGCGCACGATGGACGCGATGAACGTATTTCGGCCGCACCCCTCGGCCCTCTCATCCGGTGGTGCCGAGGGCGGTCGCAACCACAGGAGAGGGACCCCCATGCCATACAGTTACTTGCATCGCCTTCCCGGCGCCCAAGCCGCCGCTGGCCCTACAGAAGCTGTCTCCGGACAAATTGCAAGCTGGACAGAGGAGCCGATATCGGCCGCGCCGCTCCGCTGGGCGCCGAACCTCGCGGTCCATTACGCCAGCGTGGGCGGCATGCGGATCCGCTACCTGATGGCGGGAAGCGGACCGGCCGTCGTGCTGTTGCACACGCTGCGGACGCAACTCGACATGTTCCAGAAGGTCATCCCGGAACTGGCCACACACTTCCGGGTCTACGCCCTGGACTACCCTGGGCATGGCCACGCGGATGCACCGGATGCGGACTACGCGGCGGAGTTCTTTGTCGCGTCCGTGGCGGGATTCCTGGACCGGCTGAACATCCAGTCTGCCGTGCTGGCCGGCGAGTCGATCGGCGGCACGATCGCCCTACTGCTCGCCGCGCGGCACAACCCACGCGTCCGTGGCGTGGTAGCGGTCAATCCCTACGACTACGATCGCGGCCGCGGCCTGCGCCGAAGCTCCGCGTTGGCGAACGTGGTGCTCGGCATCACTGCCGTGCCGATCCTTGGCGACATGCTCACGAGACGCGCGCCATTACCGGCGGTCAAACGCATTCTGGAGGGCGGCGTAGCCCGGAAGAATTCCTTCCCGCCAGAATTGCTTCAGGAACTATACGAAAGCGGGAAGCGACCGGGCCACTCGCGCGCGTTCGTGCAGCTCGTGCGTCACTGGCCCAGTTGGGAGCAAGCACGTGCCGAGTACGGGAACATCGTCCTGCCGGTGCTCCTGCTCTACGGCGACCACGACTGGTCCCGCGACGCCGAGCGTGAGGCCAATCATCGAGCTATCCCGGGCTCGCGCATGCGCGTCGTGAAGGATGCCGGACACTTCCTCGCCCTCGATGCCCCGGGCGCGTTCGTGCAAGCGGTCGTAGACCTCGATGCGCGCCGGGTGGAGTAGCGTTCCCCGGTCGCACGTCGGTGTGCTCGATCAGTCATTCATTGATGAGCGTTGCCCGTACCTTTGACCAGGTCCATCCAGTGACGTAGCTGGTGCGGAGCGTCTCGTTGTGCTCCGCCCGAATCGCGTTTTCCGAGGGACTCTCAGTGGCGTACCTGCCGAATCCCACGGTGCGCATCTCCTCTTCCATGATGCCGCTGTCGCCGTCGGGCATGAGATCGTCGCCGATGCCCCGATAGCAGGAGCCCTGCAGATAGTGACTGGCATGCACGAGCTCGTGCGCCAGCGCAATGAATGCCGGCCGCGGCGGGTTGCCCGGCGACGCGTGATCCCAGGTCACCACCGCGCTCGACCCGGAGCCTCCTACATAGCGCTTTACCGATCCTCGAGGCCCGTCGGCATCGAGCCACTGGCCCACGACAATGTTCATGTTGGACAGCAGCTTCTTTGCAAAACCCTGTTCACCTCCCGCCAGCCCGACGGGAAGCTGGATGAGGCGGCGGAATTCATTCGACGTATCGTCCACGGGAGCCGCCATCGCGAGCGATCCGAAATCGATCACGACTTTCTTGTGCGCACCGCAGTTATCGCTGATGGTCTTCAACAGCGCCGCCCCGACGGGTTTGCTCGCGATCATCTGGAGAGCCTGCTTCGTCTCGCCAATGTAGTCGTCAGGCACCCAGGTCTTTCCGCGGTACGTATCCGCCCCGATGAAAATGCCGGGGAACGCCGCGTTCCAGGGCAGCGGTTCCACGAGGTGCCGCGCCTGATTGACCTGACTCGTCAGATCGCTGACGGCACCCACATGGTCGCGAATGGTGTTCAGCGTGCCGTTCTTCGTCTTCTTCCGCACCCAGGCGTTGAGCACGATCCCGAGTCCTTCAAGCATGTCGGGAGTCTTGCTCGTCTCCCACACCTGCACCATGCGATCCACCGCCTGGAGGCCGCCATCCCCGTCGCTGCGCGCCTTGTCACCCTTGCCGAGTGTCTTCTTCCGGTTCGTGCGGCTGAGCCATTCGTTGTAGCTCATGATGGTTGGTATGACGGGCATTCCCGACCTCCGTGCGGTGAACGATTTCGCCATCGGAACCACCTGCACCGTCCTCGAGGATCTCTTCGCGGCCAGTCGCGTCGGGTCTCCAGAGACGGGTGAGGGGAGGAGAAGCGTATCATTGAGGCGGCGCGTACGACAGTGGTGGGATGGGGAGCGCGGCATCCTGGCGTGCTGCCCTCTGATCGACGTTCTCACGCCATTCCGGAGTGACCGCCGAAGGCCGTCTCATCGGCATCTGGTACTTCACTGCCGAGTGCGCCATCATAGGCGCCATGCCACGCACCCCCCTCTTTGGCCTGGTGCAGCGGTCGCTCCGTGTCGCGCAACTCGCCCGGGCGCGCGAGGAGCCGCTGGATGAGGTGACCGATCGCGTGCTCGCGGTGTCCCGAACGGCCGACACACGCGCCACCATGTCCCGCCGCAGATTCGTTGCCGTGAGCGCCGCTGCGTCCGCCGCGCTCGCGCTCGACGCGTGCCTCCCGCGTCGCGGCAGCGGCACCGGTCTCCCCGCACCACGTCGTGATGTCGAGCCCGTGCTCATCATCGGCGCCGGCATCGCGGGCCTCACCGCCGCGTATCGGCTGCGCCAGCACGGCGTGCCGGTCCGCATCATCGAAGCGCAACAGCGCGTGGGCGGCCGCATGTTCTCGCTCCGCGACGCCTTTGCTGATGATCAGGTGTGTGAACTCGGCGGCGAGCTTATTGACTCCAATCACGCGAGCATCCGGGCGCTGGCACAGGAACTGGGCATCGAGCTGGATGATCTGCGGCAGACGGACGCAGGATTCGACGCCGATGTGTGGTGGGTCGGCGGCGCGCGCCGCACGACCGGCGAAGTCATTCGCGCGCTGGCGCCCGTGACCGCGCAGCTCGGCGTGGACTGCAAGGCGTGGCCCGACGACTTCGACCCCACGTACCACAATTCGTCTGGCGCGCAGGCGCTCGACCGGATGACCATCGCCGAGTGGCTCGACCGCGCCGGCGTGAGCGGGTGGGCGCGCGAACTCCTCGACGCGGCGTTCACCACGGAATACGGCATGCCGCTGGACAGCCACTGGCGGTGCGCACGCGCTCGAGCTGGGACACGGCACCGCGGAAGATCAGGCGCGCACCATGGTCGCCGATCTCGATCGAATTTTTTCTGGCTCACGCGCCGCGCACGACGGCATGAAGGCCGTTCGCTTTCAGTGGCCATCCTTTCCCTGGACGCTTGGCAGCTACGCCGGATATCTGCCGGGTCAGTCGACCTCGATTCGCGGTGCCGAAGGCGAGCCGGTGGGGCGGCTGTTCTTTGCGGGCGAGCACTGCTCGCTCGCATCGCAGGGATTCATGAACGGCGGCTGCGAAACCGGGGAAACGGCAGCCAGGGAGATTCTCGCCAGTTTGCGCGTTGCCGTCGCGACGCCGGTACGGCGACTGATCGCCGTGTAGCGCGGGCGGGTTGAGAGCTGCACGGCGGTGACATCCAAAGCGAAGTGTCCCGCCCCCACTCTCACTTCCACGCCTCCGTCGGCACATCCTCTGGCGGTTGCAACGACTGCACGTACGTCACCAGCTTCCACACCGCCTCCGTGTTGGCAATGCCGCCATACGCCGGCATCCCGTGCGGCCGCCCGTAC
>DATNDS010000084.1:0-9344 GCA_035553215.1 Gemmatimonadaceae bacterium | reverse complement strand
ACATAACCATCGAGTGACATGGACATGACTGCGATGATCATGCCCACGAACTCATCACTTTTCCTGTGCCGCGGGAATCATCGCCGTTGCCGCTTCCTCCCGCACCGCCGCCGCCAGCATGCGATATGCCCACACGGCGGCCGTGACAATGGCGGCGAGCACGACGAGGTTGATCCAGAACCGACCGTTCACCCCGGATACGCCAGCGGTCGCGCCGCCCCCGCTCGGGGCCGCAGCGGAACCGCCACCGGAGAGGAGTTGAAGCGCTCCCAGCAGATCGCCGCCCGCATGCAGCGCGAGCGACGGAAAAATGGAATCGGTAAGCCAGGCCAGCACGCCATAGGTGGCCGCGATCGCCATGTAGTATGGCATTAGCACCAGCGACCATTCGCCATGCGTGCCGTGAGCCAGGCCGAATATCACCCCCACCACGAGAATTGCTGTCACCGGACCGAGGCGTCGATCGATGGGCCGCTGCATGTAGCCACGAAACGCGATCTCCTCCACCACGCCTGCCACGAGCGCTCCCATCGCGGCGGTCGCGAACAGCGTGCCCGCCGGGATATGCGAAATGTCGCCGACGTGCTCGTGCGGCATCACCACGAGCCGGCCAATGAGCCGGGCAAGCAGAACCGACGCAGCGAGACCAAGGATGCCCGCGAGAATGGCGGCGGCCCATACCGAAGCGGAGAGCGGACGCGCGCGCGACTGCTCGCGACGAACGGCCGCGGTGGACGCGGGCCAACTGCGTCCGGTGAAGAATCTCCAGTACAACCAGAGATAGACGGCCATCACCGCCGCCCCCCACGGCACTGCGCGCACGTGGCGCAGATTCGCCTGAGCGAGCCACGCCCACGGGAAACTGCCCGCTGACGCTACCGCGAGCCCCGCGACTACCGCTCGAATGGGAACTGGAACGCGCCGCCACCCCGCCAACACGGAATTCATGGCATCCCTCCTGGCAATGAAACCAGCGCATCGATGCGCTGAGCGAGCCGTAACCGCGGACTACCTGAACACGAGATGCGCCGCCACCTGTTCGAGATTCCAGTAGATGAGGGCGACAGCGGCGAGATCGAACGCGGCATGCGCACACATCACGACAAAGATCCGGCCCGTGGCGATGAAGATCGTGCCGAAGGCGAGCCCCGTCACAAGGGCCTGCTCGGCGCCGGCGAGTCCCTGCCGGGGAACGTGCGCGAGCGCGAACACCACGGACGTGAGCAACACGACGCACGCTTTCGCGCGCGCGCTCGACCCGATCAGTTTCCCGAGGCGCTCGAACAGGTATCCCCGGAAGAAGGTCTCTTCTCCGAAGCCTCCACCCGCGATGACGGCGACGACCATGGCCGGCAGCGCGGCCGTATTTCCCACGAGAAAGTGGTAGGCGCTGTTGACCGGCGGCGCACCTGCGAGCGGCATCACGATTGTCTTCATGAAAAGCTTGAATGTGGCGCCAAACGTAAGACCCACAATCAGGCTGCCGATCCAGCTCCGCGGGCGCACGTAGCCGATCTCGCGCCACGGCGTGTGCGAGCGCCAGACCCAGAGCAACACGAGAACTGCCTTGAGCACCGGATGCGGCGCGACGGATATCACGAGTATTGCCAGCACCCCGGGCAGTCCGAACCTGCGAAGCGCTTCGGCGAGGCGATCATCATCACTGAACTGCCGCGAAGCGTCCATGCGGGATTCTCCTGACCTGAACGGCGTGGCCGGATGGCGCGGGCATTCCGCCCCTCGCTCGGCGCAGCGACATCCTACGACTACGACCCGGGCGTTGCATCCGCAGCGCGACGAACGACAGCAAATGTGCGCCGAGCGGCAATCGCACGCCCGGAGGTCGCGTCCGGCGGGCGCAGCGCGCATATTGGCCCCATGTCCGGGCGCGCGCGTGTCGGTTGGTCCTTCGTGATTCTCGCGACACTGCTCCTCACCTGCCTTGTGACGCTCACACAGGTCGGCAGGCCGGGCGCCCCGCCGTTCGCGGCGCTGCATCACCGCGAGTTGGCGACGTGGATTGCGTGGCTGCTTCTTGCGCCCGCGATCGTCTGGGCGGCGAACCGCTACCCATTCGGCGAGGGCTCCGCATTCGGCTGGCTCTGTCGCCATTTGGCACTCGGCGTCGCCTTTTCCGTCGCGGGGATGGCGCTTGCCGCGCTCGTCACCACACTCTTCCAGTCGGACAGCACGCACGCGAGCGCACCATCGCGGATCGCGGTGGCCGCCGAGGGGCTTCTGCTCTATGCGCTCGTGGCGCTCGCGGCGCAGGCGCTGGGATATCACAGCGCCGCACGGACGCGTGACGCCGTTGCCGCGCGGCTTCGCGCGGACCTGGCCGAAGCGCGGCTGGCGAACCTCGAAGGCAAGCTCCGGCCGCACTTTCTCTTCAACGTGCTCAACTCCATCGCGGCGTTGTTGCGGGAAGATCCCGCCCAGGCGGAGACGATGCTCGAACAGCTCAGCGAGCTGCTTCGCGCTACGCTCCGCAGCAACGCGACAGACGAGGTTTCGCTCGATGAGGCTCTGCACCTCACCGAGCAGTATCTGGCGATTGAACAGGTTCGCTATCGAGAGCGGCTGCGCTGGACCATCGATGCAACCAACGCGGCGCGGTGCGGTCGCGTACCGCCGCTCATGCTCCAGCCGCTCGTTGAGAACGCGGTGCGCCATGGCATCGCGCCGCTCGAAGCCGGCGGAACGGTGAAGGTGACAGCGTCCGTGGATGACAAGACTCTCGTCGTCACAGTCGAGGATGATGGCGTCGGATACGGAAAGGCTCCCGCGGAGGGAACCGGCGCCGGTCTGGGGCTCAGCTCCGTGCGGTCGCTGCTCACGCATCTGTATGGCGCCGATGCGCTGGAGATCCGGAGCCGCGACCCATCGGGAACCGTCGTGACCATCGCGGCGCCGTACCGGCCGGTGACAGCGTGACAGCAGCGGGGTCCGTCGGCAATGCGCCGCCCGCCGGCCGCGTTCGCGCGCTCATCGTTGACGACGAAGCCCTGGCGCGCCGGCGGCTGGCGGCGATGCTTGCCGCCGAACCGGCGATTCACGTGATTGGCCAGGCCGACGGCGGTTCGGCGGCCGTGGAGGCGATTGCCGGGCTTCGACCGGATGTAGTGTTCCTCGATGTGCAGATGCCCGGACTCGATGGCTTCGGCGTCCTGCGCTGCACGGCCGGCGCGCACCGGCCAGTCGTCGTGTTCGTCACCGCGCACGACGAGCACGCGATCCGCGCGTTCGACGTGCATGCCGCGGACTATCTCCTCAAACCCGTGACGGCGGCGCGGCTGCGCGCCGCCGTGCACCGCGCGGTTGCACGCGTGCTGAACAGACCGCGTGACGAGAACGCGAGAGCACTCGAGCAGCTGCTCGCACACGTCGCACCAAGCGAGGCAGCAGGACAGCGCATTCCCATCAGACAGTCGGGCGGCACATTCTTCGTGAATGCCGCCGATATCACCTGGGTCGAAGCCAACGGCGACCATTTGCGGGTACACGCCGGTTCCGCGGTGTACACCATTCGCGATACGCTCGCCAGCTTCGGCACCGTACTCCAGCCGTTCAACTTCGTGCGCGTCCACCGATCAGCCCTCGTGAACCGGGATGCAGTGAGCGCGGTGAAACCGGTCACGAGAGGCGGCCACTACCTGATTCTTCGCGATGGCGCGCGCGTCCGGTCCGGGCGGCGCTATCGGGCGGCGGTCAAGGCGCTGGTCTCCGCGCGCTGACCTACTCCGCCCCGAGCGCGAGGGCAATTGCGCCCAGCGCCGCGAGGAGCAGCGTGTTGAAGCGCGCCGTCGCGACGGAGCCGGCGAGGAGTTCGCGCATGGACGCCTGACCGGTGAGCGGAAGCAGCTGATCCACGCTCATCATCGCCTTCTGCAGCGTGCTGAAGAGCTTCTCCGGCGGCCCGGCGGTTCTGGTCACGAGCACGAGGCAGTGGCCCGTCACCACCCACATCGATCGAAGGCTGCGAAACAGCTACGTCCGTGGCTCGCACGTGGCGTTCAACGACTCATCACGGCGCGTCGCCGCGGTGCCCCTCACCAAGCACACGCACGATGGCCTCTACCGTGTTCGAGTTCCGTGTCGTTACGGCCACGCCAAACAGCTTGTCGAGCCGACCGAGATGGCTGATGGTCCGCATGTGACGACGGCATTCACCGAAGACGAAGCGATCTGTCCGTGCCACCACCCGCACCAGCCATTCGTCCCCCTCCGGGAGCTGGATCGGAAGTGACGGGTGGCTCCGACTCCGTCTTGAGAGAAAACTCACAAACCGGACGACATCATGCGTTACAGGTTCCAATCCAAACGGACGGATGTGCTCGAGCCGCCGCAATTCGGCGCCGTCGAAGAGCACGATATCGGTAGCAAGGGGAAGCGCCCGGGACAATGCCACCCTGAATTCGCGCCGCGTGCCGGGGCGCCGCACGACGAACGTGCCGGCCGCTCCGATATTCACCACCTCGAAGCGGCGCAGCGTGTGCGCGAGGCGGCTCGGGCGAAAGCGTCGGTGGCCCCCGACATTCACCCCTCGGAGAAGAACAACGAGCGCCATGAGTGAACAGGAGTGGTGGATTGTCCCCGTCCAGGACAGCACGCGAATAACCACCCTCGACGGAAGAACAAGATTGCTCATCGCTTCGCCGCACTCGGCCACCACTCAGAACACGCCACGGCGACCCGAGTGAATCATCGAACTCAGCGCTTCACCACCGTATACATCCACGCGTCGGCGTTGTACGTGCGCCCAACCGCCGTCGCGCGCTTGAGATCGGCCGACGCGCTCACCATGAAAAGCGGCACCGAGGGGCTGCCCAGCGAGCGCATAGTGCCGGGACCGCGAAGCTCGTACAGCTCGACACGATCCGCGGTGTGATGCGCCGACAGGAGGACGCCGTTGCCGTCGAGAGGCGCGATGAATCCGGATTCGGCGAACGTCGCGCCCCACATGGTGACGGCGCCGGTGGACAGGTCAACGGCGGCAACGCCCAGCGTGTCGCTCGTAGCGCGGTTGTAGCCCGTGACGAACACCCGTCCGTGTGCCGGATCGGCAATGACCTGCATGAAGTCATTGAACCAGCGCGGCAGCGGCACCGTCCGATGCGTGCTGCCGGCCTGGAGCACGAGACCCGCGCCCGTGACCGGGATGTACGCCCATCCGCCCGGGATGGGCGCCGCATCCGCGATCGAGGAATCGGCGAGGTCCAGCGGGTTCCGCTCGGCGCCACTCGTAACGTCAATCACTCCCAGGTGGACCCGGCCTTGTGCGGAGGTCTGGATGGTGGACATCGAGGTCGAGTCCGCCCACGTGGCATCGCGAACCGTGCCGCTCGCGCTGAGCCGCGATTCCGCGCCGCCGTCGTACGACCGGATGCTGAAGCGCGCCTCGGTGTGATCGCCGGTGGTCGGCACGACTCGCCGCACGAGCAAGCGCCGGCCGTCAGGCGAGATCACGGCCAGCACGCTGTTGGAGGCGTGCGCGATGGGACTCGCGCTCAATCGCCCGGCGACGATCTGCGGCAGCGAGCCGGTCCAGAGGGTGTAGTCCAGTGCGCCCTGATCCATCACCATTCGCGAGCCGTCGGCGGTGACCGAGACGTTGGTGAACATCCCGGTGACCATCGTGTCCTGCTTCGTGGAGAGATGGCCAGTTGCGGGATCGATCGCGATGCGGACCAGCGATTCACCGGCGGCGTCGCCGGCGCGATCGAGCCACACGGCGTCCACGGTCCCAATGCCGCCGCAGGTACACTGGTTCACGACGTGATCCGCCACCTTGCCGTCGCGGTCGATCACCTGCCACAGTCCGTGGGGAGCCTGCACGATGAGCGCGAGAATCCAGCGCGTTCCCGGAATGGCCGACAGGCTGGCAAGGAACTGGCCGTTGCCATGCACCGCGATGCTGTCGTGAACCACGCCGTCGAGTCCCGCCACACCCACCCAATAGACGGAGTCCTGCGCATTGGAGGAGCCAATGAGCAGCGAATCGCCATCGGCATAGAACGCGGCAGACCCTGAGGTGAGAAACCTGGGCGGACCGCCGAGGGCGGAGAGCAGATACGTCGCCAGTCGCCCGCCAACCGTGCCGTTCATGATGAGGTTGCGGCGATCGGGACTCCAGCGCAGGTCGTACATCGACGTGGCGCCGTCGAGGATGGACCGCGTCGTCGTGCCGCCAACGTCCTGCACGACTATCGAGTATGTGCAGTCGGCGCCCGTGCAATGGCGTTCGACGAAGGCGAGCTGCTTGCCGTCGGGAGAAATGGCCGGATAGTAGATGCCGCCCGACACGGTGAGCTGTGTCTTGCTGCTGAGCGAGGCCTGGCTGCCCACGACCGGGGTCGAACGGCCGCGCATGGTCCATACGCCAATGGCGACCGCGGCGACCGCGGCGACTATCAGGGCCGCGACTGCGACCTTGAATGCACTGCTGCGCGAACCGCCTCCGGCGGGACGCGCAACGGTCGCCGCTTCCGGTTTCATGCCCGCTTCGAGCGCGCGCACGAAGTCGCCCGCGCTGGCAAAGCGATCGGCGGGCGTCTTGGACAACGCCTTGGCGATGGCAGCGTCCACCGCTTCCGGCACGGTGTCGCGCAGCACGCGCACATGCGTGGGCCGTTCGGTCATGAGCTTGGCGATCATGACCTGGGCGTTCGACCCGGTCACGGGCGGATCGCCCACGAGCATCTCGTAGAGCACCGAGGCGAGCGAATACAGGTCGCTGCGCGCGTCAACGGTGCGGTCGCCCGTAGCCTGCTCCGGGCTCATGTACTGCGGAGTGCCGAGCGAAAGCCCGGTCTGCGTGAGACGGTTGCCACCGGCCTTGTTCACCGCGAGCGCGATGCCGAAATCGGTGAGCATCGCCTCGCCTTCCTGCAGCAGGATGTTCTCGGGCTTGATGTCGCGATGCACGAGGCCCTGGCGGTGGGCGTAGTCGAGGGCGCTCGCGACCTGCTTCGTGATGGCGAATGCTTCGTCGATAGCGAGCTGACGTTCGCGAGTGACCTTGTCGCGCAGCGTCTCGCCGCGAACGTACGGCAGCACATAATAGAGCATGCCGTCGGCGTCGCCCGAATCAATGAGCGTGAGAATGTGCGGATGATCGAGCTGCGCCGAGATCTTGATCTCCGTGAGGAACCGTTCAGCGCCGAGCACGGCGCCCAATTCCGGGCGGAGGACCTTGAGCGCGACTTCGCGCTCGAGCTTGCGGTCATGCGCGAGGTACACCACAGCCATGCCACCCGAGCCCAGCTCGCGCTGGATCACGTACCGGTCGCTCAGGGCCGTTGTGAGGCGAGGCTGTTCGGACATGCGCTAACGATACGGCGAACCCGGAAATTCACCAGAGGAGCACGCGCAGGAACCTCGGGCGGGCAGGCCGGGGCATTCACGGGAGGAGGAGTCCGCACCATATGCGTGGGACATCGACTGCCGGCCCGTGGCGTCCGGAGCACCCGTATCATAGCTTCTGTGCCTGCTGATCCTGAAGCGGGCCGGACCTCACCAAACGGGCTGGCGAAGAAGATGAGTCCAGCGGCGGCGGGGAAACAGGACAGGGAGGCCGATATGCGGACGTGGCGTCGCGTTGTGCATCGGCTGGCGTTCTGCGGCGTTGCCGCGGCGGTGTTGAGTGCTCCTGCGCCGGTGGCTGCGCAGATCCGGAACCCGTGCAACGTGATTACCAGGACGGAAGCGGAGGCCGTTGTCGGCGGCCCGCTCATTGGACCGCAGCCAAGCCCCCAGGGAACGCTGTGCAAGTACTATGAGTCCGGCTACGGGGAGAGTCCGTCCCGCATTCGCCTCGTCACGATCGGCGTCTGGGTGGACCAGCCCGACCGGGAGGCTGTGAACACGCGCCGGCTCGCGGTCATGAGAGACAGCTCGCTGCTGCCGCTGCGCGTGCGGGAGCTCGGTTCACCGGGGGATGCGGCGATCTGGGTGTGGGCCGGCAACCGCCTTGGCGCGCTCTACGCGTTTCGCGGCGGCACCGTGGAAGTCGCGGTCAAGATCAGCGGAGCGAAACAGGATGCCGCGCTCGCCGCGGCGAAGCGCTTCGCGATCCGCGCACTGGGCAGCGCGGGCAAGAGCAGCTTCGCTTATGCATGGCCGCAGATGCCGATCACGTTCCGCGAGTACTACGCGCCGCGCATCCTGAGCTCGCTCTACCTCGGCACCTTCGGCCAGCTCGCGGATGATCCACTCACGCGCAGCTACATCCTGTCGCTCGGCCAGTCATTCAACACGATCTGTCCGAGCGTTCCCGATCCGCTGGCGCTCCTGCAGTATGGCTACTACAACGAATACAACGGCCAGAAGGACATGTTCAAATCGGCCTTTGCCGGCGATGCGCCAAAGATGTTTCACGACGTCGTGAACCTCTTCAAGCGCGTTCGACCGCACATGGTGGACATCGCGTACGACGACGCGAAGACGTTCGTGATATTCCAGCAGGAGGACATTCCGGATGATTTCCAGATCGACCCCGCCGACTGCATGTCGCCGCAGATGACGCACCTGTACGCGAACATTGCGCGTCTGGCGGAAGAGCGGCGGACGCTGCCGCCCGATGTCGAGGATGACGCCGGATTCTTCTCACAGCTCAGGGCCGACGCGCAGAAGCAGCTTGGCTTCGATCCGCGCGCGCCGCGCGCGGTCACGCCCGCTCAGGCCATGAAGAAGGGGTGCAGCGAGCACACTGCCGGCGCGGCCGCGTCGGGCGAAGCGACCGCGATGGAGATCTACTGCCGCTGCCTGGTGGACGCCGCGATCATGGCGGGGCTGCCGGCCGCAGCGATGCGCACGCTCGGCGCGGCGTTCGACGATCGCAGCCTGAAGGACGCGGGCGATCAGTATCCGTCGTTCGCCGCGGAGAAGAAGGCGTGCTACCACTGAGTCGCATCGCCCATCGCTATTTGCGCGGCTCATAGCGCAGGGCCACCGCGCCCGAGCCGAGCTCCAGCCGGCCTCACCACGAACAGCGTGCGCATTCCGGCCTTGAAGTGGCCGGGCATGTGGCAGTGGAACAGCCAGGTGCCCGGCTGGTCCGGCACCATATCGGCAATCGCCGTCATCATCGGGGTGAGACCCACCATGTCCACCCGCATGTGCCCGACGATCGCCGTCTGACCGTGCCAGTGCGCCGTGTGGATGTCGGTGGCTTCCTCTTCGTTCGGGTTGGCGAACAGGTACCAGCGAACGCGTTCCCCTTGCCTGACTGTGATGCGTGGTCCGTTCCCGTCGAAATAGCCGTTGATCGTGAAGAAATGATGGAAGTCGTGGACGGCGGCGTTCGCGCCATCGTACCTGGCGGCGTCACCGTACAGGCGGCGGAC
>DATNDS010000083.1:0-4671 GCA_035553215.1 Gemmatimonadaceae bacterium | reverse complement strand
CGGATCCTTGAAGATCGCGGCCGTGCCCCAATCGGCCCTTTCCGGTTCCTGCACGAACTCCACCCCGCGCGCGCGCAACTCGGCTGCCGTGGCCACGACGTCATCGGCCATGAACGTCACGTTCATGAAGCCGCCGATCATCGCTTCCTGGCCGGGTGCGGTGAAGAGCACCAGCTTCGTCTCGGCTCGCGGAATGCCGAGTTCGATCCATCGCTGCGTGCCGTCGAACGGACTGTCCGTGATGACGCGAAGCCCGAGCTTCTGCGTGTAGAACGCCGACAGCCCGCCGCGTTCCTTGTCTACCTGCTGCTCTGGCGTCTGACCCGCGCCGCCGGAATGATCGAGGTGCAGATACCGCTCAGGGATCTCGCCGAAGGGAGCGGATTGTCCAAACGCGCGGTGCAGCAGGCGCTGTCGCGGCTCGTGAAACGTGAGCTCATCGCAGTGCAGCGGAGCGGGATTACCGCGGTGGCCACGTACACGGTGCGGCGGCCGTGGAAGCGGTAGCGGCAGGGGGAAGATGCGCCGTTGCCGGACTGCCTGCGCTCCTGGCAATCCGCAATACGCGCGACGGATCGAAGGGGCTCGAAGGGGTCAGAGGCTGATCGAAGGGGCACAATGGGGTCAGAGGCTCAATGGGGTCAGAGGCTCAATGGGGTCAGAGGCTGATCAGCCTCTGACCCCATTGAGCCTCTGACCCCATTGTGCCCATTGAGCCCAGGTCAGCGCCGCCCGCCACGCGCCTCGATCAACCGCAGTGACTCGCGACTCACGAAGATCCGTGCGTCGTACTGCTCGCCCCAGCCGAGCGGCGTCACGTCCCGATATTCGCGCAGCGGTCCGCCGCCGTGTCCTTCTTCGCGACGTGCGCGCAGCGAAGCCCTGACGTTCGGGTCGGCACCGCGGTCCAGCAGGAGTCGGGTGAAGCGCGCTTCGTCCGGCTGTCCCTTGCCGTAGTTGACCCAGAAGTTGCGCTGGGACACGACCGTCGAGAACAGCGCCGTGTAACCGCCGAAGCCGTCGTTGTCGATCGCGGATCGTACGTCGGGATCTGTACCGCGGTCGAGCAGCCACTCCGCGATCTCGAGCTCGTCGAAATACGCGGCGATGTGCAGGAGCGTCGTTCCGTGCACCGGCGTTCCCTGCGCGGTGTACGGATCCCGGGCGCAGGCAGGGGCCAGGGGAAAGACGCCGGCGATGTCGAACGTGCGCGTGAGGAGATCCGGGTCGCGCGCGAGATGCGCCTCGAGCAGGTCGATGCGCCCGCGGTGGAGCGCCATCACCGGCGTGTCGGGCGGCTCGAAGCCGTGCTCGACGTACATCTCCAGGATGCGATGCTTGGCCGCCGGCTTGCGGCTGTCAGTGCCAAGCAGATGCTCCATGGTGTTCGTGTCCACGCCGTTCGGTCCGATAATGCGGAGGCCGAGCGCGAAGAGGACGGCGGTTCCCTCGACGTTCAGCGTGTACGCGGGACCGGCGAGCGTCCGGGCGTCGAGCGCCGGTCGCCCGGCCAGCTCGTGGATCATGCGCACGGTGTCGGTGTTGCCATGGAGCGCCGCTCGTCCGCCCGCCGATTCGAGATCCGTTGCGCCCAGCTCGTGCAGCATCCGGATGATGCCGTCGCGGCCGAGGTTCGCCGCGTACGTCATGGGCGGGCCCCAGTTGCTGTCGCTGCGAATCAGGACGTACTCGTGAAGCAGCGCGGCATTACCCGCGATGAGCGCGCGGACCGTGTCGGCGTCATCGCGCCAGATCGCGTCCGCGAGCCGCACCGCATGGACGAGTCGGGTCCAGCTCGGCGCTTCATAGCTGCGCGCCAGAACGAGTTGCGCGTCGGCCAGCTTCGCGGCGGGGGGATCGATCGCTTTGGGGTGCCGCTCGCGCAGTTCGGCGATCGCATTCGCATCGCCGGCGTGGATGGCGCGGAGCAGTTCCCGGGCCTGACGCTGCAACTGTTCGAGGTCAGGCCGCCAAGGCAGGCGGCGGACGGGCATGACGAGCCTCCTTGATCGAGCCCGGAGTCCGCTGGCGTCGGGCAAAGGAGGTTCGGCGATCACGTCCGAACGTGTGGTGACCGGCACAGGTGGACTCAGTCCTGCCCGCGGACGGGCGGCGCCCTGCACGCCGGGGCTCAAGCTACCAGCGCGCGGTGTTACCGACAAGCGCAGGGGAGTTCATCGTCACGCACACGCCGCCGGATCTGGTCTTGACATCAGCGCTCCGTAAGTGCGCTGTTTCTGCATGGCGTTGAAGACCATTTCCATTGACCTCGAAGCCTACGAGACGCTGCGGCGCCGAAAGCGGCCGGGCCAGTCCTTCTCCGACCTGATCAAGCAGCACTTCGGCGGCGGCGCGACGGGCGCCACCCTTGGTGCCGCGCTCGAGCGCATCGGGCTCGCCTCATCCACGCTGGATGCGACCGATGCCATTGTCGCGGCGCGCCGGAAGTCACCGGCGCGCGCCTCGAAGCGGCGATCCATCTCGCCACGTCGTTCCTGATCGACCTGCTGCGCGAGGGAGCGAAGCCCGCCAACGGGCCGACGCATTGCCTGTGGATTTGCTCATTGCGACGGCGGCGCGTGTTGACGACGCGCAGCTCGTGACACGCAACGCGCGCGACTTCGAACGAATCCAGGGTTGCACGTCGTAGTGCACGTGCGGCGTGGCAGGGACGCGCCCGAACTACGGCATGTCACGCGCCACGGTCACGCGCTCGCGAGCGCCCGGCGTCGCCGGCCGTCGCAGCACCAGGGAAAGCACCACCGCGGTCACCGCGCCGAGCGTGTCCATGAGCATGTCCTTCTGGGCATCCCACACGTCGCCCTGGCTGCCGAGGAAGTTGGCGCCTGCTTGCGCGTTGCCGCCGTAGGCGGCGTAGACCCACTCGATGAGCTCGTACGACATCGCGACGAATCCGATGGCGAAGATGGCGAAGAGGCAGGCGAGCCCCAGGCTCATCTTGCGGCGCGAAGAGAGATACTCGACGATCCCGAACGCGAAGAACCCCACAGTGAAGTGGCCGACGCGGTCGAACATGTTTCGCTGGAACCCGAACAGCCGGTCGAACCAGTCGAAGGGCACGCGCTCGAAGGTGTAGTGACCGCCCACCGTGTGCCAGTAAGGAAGCACAGCCATGAGCACGTACGCGAGCGGCGAGAACCGCACCCCGCGCACGTAGAGCACGACGAGCGCGGTGACGACGCCGACGATGGGAATGTTCTCCGCCCACCACGTGGCGCGGTCGTACGGATTGATTGCACCCCAGATGAAGAGCGCGATGTAGCCCGCGATCAGAATCGCCGGAGCGATTCGGGCGTCATGGGGCCGGCTGGAGAGTGATGGCATTGAGGCAGTTGTGGTTCATGGGGCACCATGCTCGCCGGACGCGCCGGCATTGACGTCAGTGTGTCACCGGCCGACGATATCCCGCGTTATCCGACCGCCGTCAGGTGCTGCGCCGTCAAGTCGTTCAGATCGCGAATCTGCTGGCACTTCGCATTGTCGGCGAAGTCGATCATCACGATGTTGGGGAAGAAGCTGCGGCGTTGCTGCGCGCTCGCCAGCGGGTTGCTCGACGGCAGCGATACGCGCGAGTTGACGAAGTTGCCGAGCCCCTGTCCCCACAGTGACTTCATCTTCGCGATGTTCGGCGCATCCCACATGCCGTCGTCACGCTTCCGGATACTCTCGACGAGGCCAGTGGTCGTCCAGTACATCATGCCGATCACTTCCGGATTCCCCAGCGCTCCGGCACCCTGCATGAGCTTCGATTGCTTCTTCATGTTCTGCTTGAGCTTGTCGATCGGGTTGAAGGGCGAGGTCCCGCCTTTGCCGTAGTACTGCAAGCCCTGATACGCGGGCTCGTACGACGTGCCCTGGGTCGACAGGTTCTTGAAGCCCAGGATGCCGTTCGGCGCCGGCAGCTCCCGCAGGCCACTCGGCGAGAACAACACGATCACCTTGCCCTTGAGATCCTCGAGCGTCTTGACGTTCAGGTTCCCGCCGCCCGTGTAGAGACTCAGGCCGAGCGTCTGCCTGCAGGCATCGGCGATGAGCGCCCAGTTGGTGCATTTGTCGAACTTGAGCACCAGGAACTCGCTCCCGCCGGCGCTGGAATGCACGAAGTTCCTGGCCTGCTGCAGCATGGAGGTCAACGCCAGGCCGAAGGCGCCGCCCGCCAGCTTGGACTGCGTGATGTTCACCGGGGTCGAGCCGCCCTTGAGCACCACCTTGCGTTCCAGCTTCATGACCACCTTGTCGTCCGCATGGAAGGCGCGCAGTTCGGCGACCGGCCGCCCCGAGGCGTGCGTCTGGCTGGTCACAGCGGCGGCGACGCGCACGTCGAAGAAGCGGACGCCGGCCATGGCCTGTTCGCCGATGTTCAGCGATTGCGTCTGCACGCCGCTGCCGCCGCCGGTGATCCCGGCGTCGTGCGTGCCCGCAATGACGATCTGGTTGAGCTGTTTCTACTTGCCGAGGGTGTAGTAGGCGATCACGTCAGGAGGTTTTGTGCTTCTCGGTGTCGCGGAGGTGGGTGAGTCGTTGCTTCACGTTCGTCACCTGCGGCTGGAGGTCGGCGTCGGCGTTCTTCCAGAGGTCCACGAACCTGGAATAATACGCCGCCGCTTCGCCCGGGTTGTTCGTCTGCTCGTACAACTCGCCGAGGCGGCG
>DATNDS010000082.1:0-7411 GCA_035553215.1 Gemmatimonadaceae bacterium | reverse complement strand
CTGCGGGTGCAGCGAGGCGAGGTCGGGCATGGGTCAGCTGCTCCAGAATGTGGAACCGCGCGGCCATCCTTCATGAAACGCGCAGGGGGCCGCGAGCGTTGGCCGCCCCGTGCGGTATCGCGCAACGTACGGGTCGGCTTGTCATGCATGCAAGGGAAGCCGCGCTGAGCCCGCCGCGTGCGTCATGTGCGTGGATTTCGCGTTATTGTTCCCAGCGAATCGTTCGCTGGCACGCCTCGTTCACCAACCCCTCGCTCATGCGCCACCGTCTGTCTGTCATCGGTCTGGCTCTCGCCGCCGCGATCGCCATCCTCGCTCCCCGGCTGGAGGCGCAAGGCGCGAATGACGTGGATCGGCCTGGCAAAGGCGATACGTCCATCTTCGCGCCGCTGCGCACGCAGCCGCCCAATGATTTTCGTCTGGCGGACGGTGAACCCGGCCCGCGTTACTGGCAGCAGCGCGCCGATTATGACATTCGCACCACCCTCGATACGGCCAGGGATCAGGTCACGGGCGAACTGACGCTCCGCTACACGAACAACTCGCCCGTCACGCTCGATCACATCTGGATGCAGGTGGAGCAGAACGCGTTCACGGACAGCTCGCTCAATGCGTACATTTTTCCGCAGCAGTCGCGCTTTGGCGGTGGCGGATTTTCCGGCGGGGATGTGATTGACCGGTTCGAGCAGCTCACCGCGAAGGCCGGTACGAAGGGCGGCCGCGGCGTTCCGCTCAAGACGCGAACATGGGACACCATGCTCTACGTGGAGCTGGCCGAGCCGCTGGCTCCCGGTCGGAGCACCGCGTTCAATGTCGCTTGGCATTTCCGGGTTCCCGAGCACGGCGCCGATCGCATGGGGCACGACGGATCGCTCTACGAGATCGCCCAGTGGTATCCGAAGGTCGCCGTGTTCGACGACGTACGCGGGTGGAATACGGATCCATACGTGGGGCAGGGCGAGTTCTACCTGGAGTACGGCGACTTCACCTATGCGGTCACGGTACCGGCCGGATACATCGTTGCCGGCACGGGCACGCTCGAGAATCCGCGTGACGTGCTCACGCCGGAAACGATGACACGGCTCGCGCAGGCCGCGAAGTCCGATACTCCGGTGCACATCATCACGCAGCAGGATCTCGCGAGCGGCGCGGCCCGGCCGAAGAAAACAGGGACGCTCACCTGGAAGTTCACGGCGAAGAACGTGCGCGATGTGGCGTGGGGCGCCGCGCCGGACTTTCTCTGGGATGCATCGAGCTGGAAGGGCATCATGGCCAACGCCTACTACCGGCCCTCCGCGATCGATCCCTGGAGCGATGCCGCCGATCAGGCACGCATGAGCATCATGGAGTACTCCGAGCGCTGGTACATGTATCCCTGGCCGCAGATCTCGGTGGTGGAGGGACCCGTGAGCGGCATGGAGTATCCCATGCTCGCCATGGAGGCGAAGAGCAGCGACAAGTACGAACTCTACAGTGTCATCACGCACGAGATCGGGCACGACTGGTTCCCCATGCTCGTCGGGAGCAACGAGCGCATTCATTTCTGGCAGGACGAAGGATTCAACACCTTCATCAACACGTTCTCCGAGGCTCGCCGCTATCCGGAAAAAGGCAACCAGATGCAGCGCTCGGCGGAGCAGCGCAACGAGATCGAGGTCACGCAGCAGCGCGATCTTGATGTGCCCATCGAAATTCCCGCGGATCGCATGGACCCCAACCGCCTGGGGTTCACGGAGTACGACAAGACCTCAGTCGGGCTGCAGCTGCTTCGCCAGGAAATCATTGGCCCCGATGCGTTCGACGCCGGCTTCCGCACGTACATCAAACGATGGGCGTACAAGCACCCCACGCCGACAGACTTCTATCGGACCATGGATGACGTGTCCGGCCAGCGGCTGGACTGGTTCTGGCGCGAATGGTTCATCGAGGACGATCACTTCGACCAGGACGTGGACACCGTCGTCACGCGGCCGCGTGGCGACAGTGTGATCGTCGTGGTGGGCTATGGCAACAAGTCCCGCGGCGTGCTGCCACTCCGGGTGCGGATCACGCTGGCCGACGGCTCCGCCCATGACTATCGCTATCCCGCCCAGGTCTGGAGCATGAGCCCGACGCTCTATGTCCGCCGCTATGAATTTCCCGGCCGGGTGGCCAGGATCGAGCTGGACCCGGATCACCTGCTCGTGGATGACGACCGCTCGAACAACGTCTGGGTGGCTTCGGGCGCAGCTACGCCGAAGGCGGACTCGACGAAGGCGCAGCCGGCGTCGCCACCATGAGCACCGGGCAGCGCGTGCCGCGCAGCACGTCGTGCACGACGCTGCCCAGTGCCGCTTCGCGCGCCGCGCCGGAGCCCTCGCGTCCCATCACGATGAGATCGCTGCCCAGTCGTGCAGCCGTCGCGAGGATCTGCTGCGCCGGTTCACCGTAGGCGATTTCCATGTGCGCGTTCACACCGTCAAACCCGCTCGACGTGAGTCGCTGCATCCACTGGTTCGCCTCATCCCGCGATGCCGGGTCGAGCGTGGAAAAATCGGGCTCGGGAGTGCCGCTCACGATCGCGACGAGCGCGCCCAGGGTGCCGAGCACCGCCGAGCTCACTACATGCAGCGCCGTGGCCTCCGCGCCGTGGCGCCGCGCGAGATCGCGTGTCCAGTCGAGCACCCCGTGCGTGATCGCCGCGTCATCCACGGCAGCAAGCAGCTTGCGCGGCGCCCCCGCAAGCGTACCCGTGGCGAGCAGCACGGGCCGTTGCGCCTGTCGGGCCACGTGCTCGGCGGTGCTGCCCAGTCGTCCCCACACGCCGGAGCGCTCACCGTGCGTTCCGACCACGATGACGTCAGCCTGGTATTCCGCGGCGACTGTCGCAATGACCTCGGCGGCCTTTCCTTCGCGCACCTCGAGCCAGATGCGCGTCGCCCCGAGAGACTGACTCATCTCCCGCAGCCGGCGGTCGGCGCCATCGCGCGCCGTCGCGATGAGCGTGTCGCGCGCGGGATACCGTGCCCGGAGGAAGGCCGGTGGCTCTGGTATCCAGAGCGCGTGCACGAGCACCACCTCGGCGCCGGACGCGAAGCGCGTCGCCGCCCAGGTGGCAGCGGCCACGGACGGCGCGCTGAAGTCCACACCAACCACGATCCGGTCGAGCGGCATTGACGGTCTCCGACTGCTCGCGAGCGATGGAGCTGACGCTGCGGCGCGCTGCCGGCGCCGCTGGAAAGCGGAAGCTAAAGCTGGATGGTGGGAGAGAGTAGGGGAGACCGCGACCCGTCCGTTCGCCTTCAGCGCTTGTCCGCCTGGTCCGGGTGGAAGGTGAAGTGCAGCTCGATGGTCCGATCCGGCCGCCGGATCTCCGATGGCTCAAAGCGCCAATCGCGAATGAGCGTGCGCACGCATGCCTCTACCTCGCCCGCGGTCACGCCGTCCGTGCTCCAGGTTCGCCCCGTGATCTCCACGTTTGTCACACTGTCCGTGTCCGCCGCCAGACTTACGCGCACGGCAATGGAACCAGTCAGGTCGGGATCGTACCGTTGCCCGAGTTGTGCGTAGCAATACTGCACCTGCGAGGCGCGGGTGCGCATGGCGGCGGCGGGAACGACGAACGGTCCGAGCGGCGTGCGAATGTGCTTGTCCTCCTCCCTTGGCGCCGAGGTTGGTGGCGCTGCGGGAGGCGCGCTCGGGGACGCCGCGAGGGACGCCGCGGGGGACGCCGCGGGGGACGCCGCGGGGGACGCGGCGCGAGGCCCGGCAAGCAGCGCGGCTGATCGCGCCGCCGGCATGGCGGCATGGGGCGCGCGCGGTGCTCGCGATGGCGCGGTGACGGGCGCGGCCGCCGGGGTCATGGCGATCCGCGCCGCCGGAACGAGTGCCATGTGAACGACGCGCGGCGCCGGCACCCGCACGCTTGGTGCACGTGCGGCGCCGGCCGGAGCAGCCGCCACGCGGACGACCGCGGGATGCATCGCTGCGTTGACCCGCGCCGCGGGAGCCGGAATGAGCTGCGCCGCCCGCGCCGCGGGTGTGCGCAGCTTGACTCGCGGCATCTCCGATGCACCCGGGGGAGCAGCGGTAATCGCGACGGTCTGGTACGGAGTGGCGAGGTCGGGCATCGGCTCGCGCACCACGGTGAGCCGCGGCGGTGTGGCACGCGGTGCCGGCACCGCCGCGCGTTGCGCCACCATCTTGCTCGCTCGCGGCGCCGACGCTTCCTGCGTCAGCTTTGCGGCCTCGGCCACGGCGGCGATGAAGGTGCGGCCGGGATCGTCCGGCATGTGCAGGATCACCTGCCCGCCGCGTTCCACGCGCACGCCGCCGCCGGTTGGCGCGACCCATCGCTCCAGCACCATCCCGCTTTCGCCGAGAGACCCGCTGCTGACCTCGGCGGAATCACCACCGGTGTGTTCCCGTGACTGGTGAGACGCGATTTGCTGTGCCGACTCCGCCCATCGCCGAAGCGATGCGGCGGGCAGCGCGATCGGACGGGCGAACGCGTCGCGATACCCCTGCGACATGAAGAGCTGCACGACGCCGGCGTCCGTCGCCTTGACCCAGATGACGGTCCCGCCCACCACGAAATTTCCAGTCTCTTCAGTCGCGGCCTGGGCGTGCAGCGTCGCGGCGCAGCAGGAGAGCGTGAACAGGCATGCTGCCAGAGCGCGGCCCGTGTGTCCCATACGGGGGAGACGAGCGGGACACGATCATGTCACGCGTCCTCACGAACGGACCTGCAACGCCGCGTTACACCAGGCGAAAGTCCACGTATCCCTTGCGCGGGTCCGTGTGCACCAGCCGCAGCCGCACGCGGTCGCCGACGTCTGCGCGATGATCCACGCCGTCCACGATTCCCTCGGCGCTCGGGTGCAGCAGCCGCGCGAACGTACCCTTCGGGGTGACACCGGTAATGATGCCGTCGAAGGTCTCGCCGATGCGATCGGCCAGCAGCACCGCGGCGATCTGCTTGCGCACGAGTCGTTCGACGTGGCGCGCATCATCCTCTTTCGCCGTGCAGTGCTGTGCGAGGTCGGTGAGCTCGGCATCCGTGTACGGCGGTGCCGCATTCGCCAGCGCCGCCTTGACGATTCGCTGCGTCACGAGATCGGCGTATCGGCGATTGGGCGCGGTGGAGTGCGTGTAGTCCTGCACGGCGAGTCCGAAGTGTCCGGCCGATGTATCACCCGGACGTTCGAGGGTGTAGCTGCCCGGGCCGAGCAGTTTCACGATCGAGAGGGAAAGATCGGGGAAGTGTTGCGGGTCTGCTGTCTGGCGTTTGCGAAGGAACGCGGCGAGTGCCGTGCCGCTCGGCTGTTCGGGGAGCGATTCGCCAAGCGACCGCGCGAGCGCGACGATGCGCGGCCACCGCTCGGGAGCATGGACGACGCGCAGAATGGATGAGCGCTTTTGCTCCGCGAGGAACTGCGCGACGACCGTGTTGGCGGCGATCATGAAATCCTCGATCAGCGCCCGCGCCGGTCCCTTTCGCGGAACGGTGAGATCCGTGACGTTGCCGTCCGTCATGACCGGCGTGGCCTCGATCGTGTCGAGCTCGAGCGCCCCGTGCGTCTCGCGGCGCGTGCGCAGCGCCTGCGCGGCTTCATGCTGCAGGCGGAGTTGCTCGGCCAATGCCTGATCGGCGGCCACAGGCGCGGGCGCGGGACCGCCGCGATCCAGCCACGCGCCGACGCTGTCGTACGCGAGCTTCGCGCGGTTGCGCACCAGCGCGTGACGGACGGCAGCTCCCGAGACGGTTCCATCGGGCGCGACGACGAACTCGACGACGATAGAGCGTCGTTCGCCATCCTGCGCGAGGCACGTGAGATTCGTCGAGAGCGCCTCCGGCAGCATCGGAAAGGTTTCGACGCCGGTATATACGGACGTGGCGTTCTCCCGCGCGTGGGAGTCGAGCGGTGTCGCCTTCGTGACCAGACAATCCACGTCGGCGACGCCGATGCGAACGCGAATGCCGCCGGTCACGCGCTCCGCAACCTCGATCTGATCGAGATCACGCGAGTCGTCGTTGTCTATTGAGGACCAGAGCAGCGCGCGCAGGTCCTGCAGGTCGTCGGCTCGTTCGGGCGGAGCCCCACCATTGAGCGACGCAAGCTGTCGTGCCGCATCCGGCGGAAGATCCGGGGCGAAACCACGGTCCAGCAGGTCCTGGCGAATCGCGGCGCGAAGATCGAATGATGGATGGTGATGATTGGGCATGGGTCGAGAAATATGGCGTATTGCCGTGTCCCGGAAGTGCGCAGTCCGCACCGATGCGTATTTCATCGCTCGCTGCCGAGTGGTGATTCCCGATGGCCATCTTTTCTGTCGAGCCTGCCTGGAGTAGGTTGAGATTCCCACTCCGACGGAGGGTCGCTCATGACCGGAATGGAACCGGGATATCAACCGCGCCGGCGATTCGGGGGCGGTGGCCGACTGCTGATCGCGCTCATCATGGCAGGCGTCGCCCTCGTGTCCTACTTCGGCACCCGACAGCTCAATCCGGTGACGAATGAAGTGCAGCACGTGAGCATGACGGCGGACCAGGAAATCGGCATGGGGTTGCAGGCCGCGCCGGAAATGGAAGCGCAGTACGGCGGGCTCTCCTCGGATGCCGTCGCGAGCGCGCGCGTCGAGCAGGTCGGCGAGCGCGTCGTCGCGCGCTCCTCCGCGGGCACCACACCGTACAAGTTCCAGTTTCACCTGCTTGCCGATCCGCAGACGATCAATGCGTTCGCGCTGCCAGGAGGGCAGGTGTTCATCACCGACGGCCTCCTGACGCAATTGCACAGTGAGGCCGAACTGGCCACGGTGCTGGCCCACGAAGTGGGTCATGTCGTGGCGCGCCACAGCGCGCAGCAGCTTGCCAAGTCGCAGCTCACGCAGGGACTCACCGGCGCGGCCGTGATCGCCACGTACGACCCCAACGATCCCTCCAGTGCGCGGAATGCGGCGGTGATCGCTGCCATCGGCCAGCTCGTGAACATGAAGTTCGGGCGCAATGACGAACTGCAGGCGGACCAGCTCGGCGTTCGCTTCGCGTCCGACGCCGGCTATGATCCGCGCTCGATGATCAAGGTGATGCAGACGCTCGAGCAGGAAGGCGGCGCGCGCCAGCCGGAATTCTTCAGCACGCATCCGAACCCCGAGCATCGGATCGAACGCATTCAGCAGGCCATTCAGGAGAAGTACCCCAACGGCGTACCACAGGGGCTCACACCGTGACAACTGCACTCGATCCGGCGGACTTTGAAAAACTTGGCGCGTTCTATCTGGGCCGCGGCTATGATCCACAGGCAAACGCCGCGTCGGGACCGCTCACGCTCTACGACTCCAGGGATCTCACGACGCACGCGGTCATTATCGGAATGACGGGCAGCGGAAAGACCGGCCTGGGCATCGGGATGATCGAGGAAGCGGCGATCGA
>DATNDS010000081.1:0-20694 GCA_035553215.1 Gemmatimonadaceae bacterium | reverse complement strand
CGTGAATGCGGCGAGATCCCGCGCCAGTGCATCGGATGCCGCTACGGAGCCAAGCGCACCATATACACCAAGCTGATAGTCGCGCCGGCGCACCGCACCCTTCGCCGCAAGACAGGGGAAGCTGGTGTGGCTGACGAATGCACGAAACGCAGCATCCGCGCGCTGCTCGATGCGCCGTGCGCGAAGGGAGACGATACGCGGTGCGCGCGTACTATGCGGTGCACGCCGCATGGTCATCCGAAGATGTTCCGCACCCAGCCGGGGCTGAAGCGCGCCTCCAGCCAACCGGGATCGAAGCGAACATCGAGTCGTGCGGAATCGGCCCGCACGCCGAGGTCGGCCAACTGCTGTGCGGGGGTAAGGCGAACGCTGTAGGGAAGCGCGAAGCCACGCATGCGGGGCTCCACAACCGCAGGATTCGCGCCTCTGTTCAGCATTGCCACATTGGCGCCGGCCCGCGCGCGCCACAGGTGCAGCCAACCACCCCGAGGGCGCATGGCCAGCGCGCCTGCCGGCAAGCCCAGATGCTCGGACCAGAGGCGCTTGCGCAGACCAGCGACGGTGTCCGGGGGCGGGCTGCCGGCCACGTCGTCACGAACTACGATGCTCACCTCGAAATTGCGGACATGACGGAAGATCCGGCGTGCGAGTCTGCCGGTGAAGTCGTCGCCGTAGGAGTGGAGGGACAGGCCATCCAGATTGGCTGCGCCCACCATGGCCCATGCGTCGTCAACTGTGACAACCTTGCTGTGCACGAAGAGCTGATTGAGGACCGTGACTCCGGGCCGGCTGTCGCAGGCCGCCGCGCTCCACAGAGAGAACAGGCCGACGCGCGGGTGCTGCAGCAGTCCGGACTCGACGATTCGGGCGTTCTGCCAACCCCGATACGCGGTGAGGTCGGGATTCTGATTGAGAACGACGATGATCTCGAGATCGTGTCTGCGGCGAAGCGCGGTCAGAAGCGCCGCGACGACCGGTCGTGCGGTGAGGTACTGGTGCTCGATGTAAATGTGCGACCGGGCGCCCTCGATTCCGTCGAGAAGCGCGTCGAGTACCTCGGTCACGCCATCGGGTGCATTCGGATGTACGCGCCGTGGCAGCGTGCGCATCACGCGCAGCGAATCAGTCATCCGGTCGTTCCGCGGCATCATGAACGGCGGGTGCACGGCATCATCATCCAGGACATCCGCGGTGGTATCCGGGTCCGCACAGTTCCACAGCTCCCTGAAGATGGTTTCGAGCTGTGATACCCCGGGGCCTCCGATGCGCAGCGAGACGTCGTGCAGCGGCCTGCCACGGAGCTCGCGCAGTGGCCGGCGCCTGTCCGTTGGAGGATGCCGCTGATCGTCCCAGTAGCTGTTGACGAATGGCGATCCGAGCAGGAAGGCATCGCGTCCGTCCACGATCACCATCTTGACGTGCATGAAGTTCGGAAATCGCCGCACACCGCGCACGCGGATGCTGCCCGCCATGACTCGCTCCGCACGAACCCGTTTCATGAAGAAGCGGCGGAGTGGTCGCGCGGTATTGAGCAGTACCGTCGCATTGAGGATGATGCGGATGTCCACCGGGGCGCTGGTGGCCACAGCGAGCAGCGCCTCCGCGAGAACCGCGTCAGCAGGTGTGGCTGAGGAACCTGTCTGCTGTGTGTCGGCACCATTGGCGTAGATCACGCAATCCGCATCAAAGGCGAGTTGCGTGATCCAGATGGACCGCCGTGCCGCGCGGATGGCGCGGAGCACCCGGTCATATGCTTCGGCGTTGTCTATCAACCATTCGACATGATTGTCGACGCTCGGGCCGGAACGCGCGGCGCTCGCAACCGGGGCTGTCTCGTGCGGCATCGACGTGGGGACGGGAAAGGTGGCTGGCGACCGAGGTCGCAAGGAGCGAAGCCGCACTGGTGCGCGTGGAGTCAACGCCACCCTCGCACGCGAGCGCCGCACCTCGCTGATCGCGGCAACGGCCGTGGCGACGCAGAGCGGGACGAGATAATAGATCACGCGATACGCAACGAGCGATGCGGCAATCGCTGCGAGCATCCCGGCAGACGTACCGGGCGCAATCAGGGCCAGAAGTACGACTTCGAACACACCCGCGCCACCGGGTATGTGACTCACCATGCCGAGCGTTTGTGCCGCGAGGTATGCGCGCAGGAACTCCAGGTATGCGATGGGCAGGCCGGCCGGCAGAACGGCGAAGAGTACTGTTCCGGTCACGAGCCAGTCGAACGCCGCGAGCATGATCTGCCCGGCCCCGAGCGAGGGCGATGGTCGCGGCACGCGCCGGCGGCCGCTGCCCGGACCGGCGCGTGATCCGACAACGGTCCATCCCAGGTACGCCAGCACGATTGCGGCGAGCAGCACGCCTGTTGGTCGCGCGGCGATCGTGATGTGACCGATTCGCAGCGCCGAGGGCGTGTCGAGCAGCACGACCGCGCCGAGCGAGAGGAGCCCCAGAATCACCGAAGCCGTCACGAACGCACTCGCTCGCGCCACCACGAGGGCGTCGACGCCGTAACCGGCGTATGCCCGAAGGCGGACGGCCGCACCGGTCACCAGCGCCAGGCCCACCGACTGGCTGAACGCGTGCGAAACGAACGCTGTCGTGAACGCAACGGATCGCGTCACCGCGCTGGTTGCGCGACTGCCGGCGTAGCGCAGCGCGAGGAGCTCCACTCCGCCAAGCGTCAGGAAACTCGCGGCCGTGCAGAGGAGCGCGAGCGTGATGCGCGGCCAGCCATAGCTCCCAAGCGCGCGCAGCAGAGCGGAACGGTCTACGCCGGCGACCTGGCGCCACAGTACGGCAACCGCGATCGCGAACAATGCGAAACGCAGGCAGGCCAGCAGCCAATGCTGCGACCGTCCAAACCGCCACGGCGCGTCCCGCCGCGCGTGTTCAACGACATGACAGATGCCGGCTTCAGTGGCGCTACGCTCAAGTCCTTTGCTCGCAGCGCCGGATTCGCCAGATCGATGCATCGTATGGAGGTCGTTGAGCTGAAGAGTGCCAGGGAGCAACTCTTCGACCAATACGGGGAGGCGCAGTGCGGTTTCCGGTACCGAGGGTATTACGGGAGCCAGGCGGTGTGCTCGCGCGCCGGCCGGCCGGGCCTCGCCGGCGGCGGATCGGCCGGCTCGCCGAGGTTGATGGTCGCGACGATGCGCTGATTTTCCGGCACGCCCACCGCGGCGCGCGCGGCGGCAGTAGTCATCACGGCGCCGGTCTTGATGTGTGTGCCGAGCCCGAGCTCGACCGCGGCGAGAGCGAGATTCTGGATGCCCATCATGACCGCGGCGTAGTCCTCTTCCCGAATCTCCGGGTTTTCGTGTGTGACCACGGCAACCGCGATCATGCACGGCAGGGCGCGGTGCTCCGCCGCCAGCGAGTTCCGCAGCGCGATCATGGCATCAGGGTCGGTCAGCTTACGCGCCTTGCGGTCACCGACCGCCAATCCATACGCGTGCCGTGCTTCCGGCCCCAGGACGTGGAAGCGCCAGGGCAGGGTCAGGCGGTGATTGGGCGCGAGTACGGCGGCGTCAAGGACGGCTTCGATCTCCTCGCGGGAGACGGGCCGATTGGTGAATCGCTTGATCGACCGGCGGTTCCGAATGGCGTCGAGGACTTGCATGTGGGCAAGCTACTGGACGCCGGCGCAAGCACCAAGCCGAGTCGGCACGGGCAGCCCCGGCAGCATCAGAGCGGAACGATCCCCATCCGCGCGCCAAGCGTGACTGCTTCCGTACGAGTCGTCACATCGAGCTTCTCGAAGATCGCCGCCAGATGAGCCTTCACCGTATGCTCCGAGATCCCGAGCCGCGCCGCGATGTGTTTGTTCCCCAGCCCTTCGGCCGCCACGTTGAGCACCTCGATCTCGCGCGGTGTGAGCGATGGCACCGGTGTCGCGAGCGCCGGCGTCACGGCAGGGAGGACTCGCGGCGGAACGGCGCGTTCGAGCACGGCAAGCATGGTGTCGACTGCGACTGGATCGAGGATCACGAGCCCAGCGGCCACGGCTTCGACCGCGGCCCGGATCTCCTCCGCCGTCGCATCGTACGACAGCAGTCCGCGCAGACCACTATGCAGGAGGTCGCGCGTCTGTACGCGCGGTACGTCGTCGCCGACGAGAATGAATGGAACGCCATCGGCCGCATTACTGACGCCGGCGAGCCAGAGCGCGAGCGCATCGTCTTCCAGCACCGGTGGCTCCAGCACGATGACGTCAGGCGTGAGCGTGTGCACCCGCTCCGCCAGCGCCACGCCCGCGGTCGTGCTCCCGATCACGCGCAACGAGTCGGCGTGTTCGATGAGCGCCTTGAGCCCCGCGCGGGCGAATTCGGATTCGGCCGCAACTAGGACGCGGACCATGCCGGCTGCGGACTCACGTCACGTACGCGTTGGAGGAAGCGCATCACCGCGCGACTCGGCACGGCGAGCGCGAGCCCGAAGGCTATCAGCGTATTGATCCCGATCACCCGCCCCGCCGCGTCGGCGAGCGGACCGCCGGAGCTGCCGGGGGCGAGCTGCACGTCGGCCGCAATCCAGCGACCGCCACGCGGGCCGCACGCTGCGGGATGATACACGATGCCCAGCGCGGCCGCACCCGGGATGCCGAGTGGATTCCCCAGGGCCAGCACCAGCTCGCCCGTACGCAGCCGGTTGGAGTCGCCGATCAGCGCGGTCGGGAGCTCGGTCGCGTCCACGCGCAGCGCCGCAAGGTCGCGGGCGGGATCGCTCGCGACGAGAATCGCGTCGAAGGTACCACCGCCGGCCAGGGTGATGACCGAATCCCGCCCGCGCGCAACGTGCGCGTTGGTGATGACGAGCCCTCCACCGTCCCAGATCACCCCGGAGCCGTTTCCGATCCCATCCCGGCTCGAGATCTCAACCGTCACGGCCCGCACGCGCGCCGCGAGTGTGGCCAGCGCATCGCCGACGTCCGCGTGGTGCGCGACGGCATTGCCTGTCGCAGTCATCTCAGCGACCTCCTCGCTCACGGACTGTAATATCCAGATTGCGCACGGCGCCGGCGCGGACCACGCGCGCGCGTACGGCATGGCCAATGCTTTCGGGCCCAAGTGCCGCGAGGAGATCGACCGGATCCTGAACCGCATGGCCGCCAAACTCGACAAGAATGTCGCCCAGCATCACGCCGGCGGCGGCGCCCGGACCGTTCGCTTCGACACTCAACAGCATGAGGCCCGTGCGACCTGGAAGCCCGAGGGCGGAGACCAGCTCCTGTGGGAGGCGGACGGGTTGCATCGCGAGTCCGACGTAGCCGCGTGCCACCCGTCCCTTCGTGAGGAGTTGCTCGACGACGCGCCGCACGGTGACGTTCGGTATCGTGACTGGTTGTCCACGCGCCAGCCCGGAGCTGTTGATCCCGACGATCGGGCCGCCGGTGTCGATCAACGGGCCACCGGAGAATCCGTCGTAAACGGTGATGTCGAGCCGGATGAACCTGTCGATCTTGCCACCGCGCCAGGTGCGCCACTCCCCCGAACTCACGCTCACAAGTCCGAGGCTTGCCGTCACGTCGGTTCCCGGCCGGCCAAGCGCCAGTACGATGTGCCCTGCCTTGAGCGTGTCGTCGCCACCCAGCTCGGCGGGTGTGCCGGCGCCTGCATCATCATCGAGCTTGAGCACGGCGAGATCGGTGCCGGGATCGCGCCCGGCGAGGGTGGCCGCGACCCTGCGTCCATCCGCAAGCGCGACCGTGATCCCTTCTTCACGTCGAATGGTATGGTCGGCAGCAACGACCACGTTGGGACGCCAGAGAACGCCACTCGCGGGAATACGCGGGCGCGCATAGATCGCCACGACGGCTCGCCCGGCGCGCTCTACGGCGCTGGCGAGATCATCGGATAGTGCGGCCAGCGTGCCGCGCGCCTGAGGTGTCGAAGTCATTCAAGTCTCCCGCTGTGGAATAATGTCGTTCCTCTCCGAGCAATCTTGCGCCGGTAGATCCGCGAGCGACATCGGCCGAATGGCTGATCCGCGCCTCCCCCAATCGGCGGAGCGGCCCCGTGACTGCCGCATATCCGTCAGCGCGGACGCACTCACGATGACATATTTCATCATGACCATCGCGACGATGCGGAGCGATCATCGGCCGGAGCGCCAGCCGCGTTACACCATGCCTGGCGGGGTGCCGCATGCATGAGAAGTGCGGGGTCTTTGGCGTGTACGTCCCCGGTCTGGACGGCGCGGAGGTCGCGCGCCTGGTGCATACCGGCCTGTGGACGCTGCAGCATCGCGGGCAGGAGAGCACCGGGATCAGCGTGAGCGATGGCGCGACCATCCGCACGCACAAGGGGCAGGGCCTCGTCGCGCACGTGTACGACGAAGCATCGCTGCGTCGCCTCGTTGGCCGCATCGCCATTGGTCACAACCGCTACTCCACCTCGGGTGGCGACGGATTGCGCCACGCCCAGCCGGTGACGAGCCCGGCGAACCTGCTGGCGCTGGCGCACAACGGCAACCTGCCCAACGTCGCGCCACTCTCGCGCGCCCTCGCCGATGCCGGCATGGACATCACCGGCGCCAATGATTCCGAGCTGATGCACGCGGCGCTGGAGCGCGAGCTGGCGCGGGGCGCACGCCTCGAGGACGCAGTGCGCGCCTGCTTTCCACTCTTCACGGGCGCGTTCTCGCTGGCGCTTCTGACCCCCGGCGTGATGGCCGCCGCGCGCGACGTGGGCGGCATCCGGCCGCTCGCGCTGGGCCGGATCGGCGAGGGATATGTGGTGTCGTCGGAGACGTGCGCCATCGACGCCGTGGGTGGCACCGTCGTGCGCGACGTCCGACCCGGCGAACTGGTGATGATCGATGAGCAGGGCGTGCACTCCGTGCAGCTTGCGCCGGGCAGGGAGCAGCTGGACATCTTCGAGTTCGTCTACTTCGCGCGCCCCGACAGCGTGCTGCTCGGCCGGCGCGTGAATGAAGTGCGCCGCCAGTTCGGCATGCAGCTCGCGCGCGAACACACGGTGCAGGCTGACGTGGTCATTCCCGTGCCTGATTCCGGGGTGCCCGCCGCCATTGGATACGCGAGCGAGACAGGCATTGCGCTCGATGTCGGCCTCGTCAAGAACCGCTACATCCATCGCACCTTCATTCAGCCGGCGCAGAGCCTGAGGGAGAGCGGCGTGCGCATGAAGCTCAACCCCATCGCGGAAGTGTTGCGGGGCAGGCGCGTGGCGGTCGTTGATGATTCGGTGGTGCGTGGCACGACGGCGCGGCAGATCGTGGCGATGCTGCGCCACGCCGGCGCGCGTGAGGTGCACTATCTCGTTTCGTCGCCGCCGGTGAAATTCCCGGACATCTATGGAATCGATCTTCCCAACGCGGCGGATCTCGTGGCCGCGCGGATGTCGGTCGAGCAGATCCGGCAGTCCATCGGCGCCGACTCCCTCACGTACCTGTCGTACGACGGGATGATCGCCGCCACCGGGCTGCCCGACGAGCGCTTCTGCACATCATGCTTCAGCGGCATCTATCCGCTCGACGTGTCGCATGGCGCCGTGCCGCAACCGGTGTGACATCGCCGTCCTTACTCCTTGTATGTCACCACGCGTCCCCACAGGCTCGCGGTTCCCCAGATCCCCTCGCGCAGACACTCGAGCTCCACGATCTGGCTGTGATCCACGAACAGGTTCACCTCGGGACCGTAGTGCTTGATGTACCACTGGAACACCGCCGGTTCCGCCGCCTCGAACATGATCGGCTCGAGACCGAGCGCGTCGATGAGCCGCGCGGGCACATCGGTCCGCCAGGTGCGCACGTTCTCCGTGATGCCCTCTGATTCGATCATGATCTGATAGGCCCCGGCCTCGAGAAACCGGCGCGCGAGCTGAATGGTCCACGACACGTCGTGCTGTCCCTCCGTTTCCAGCTCGCCGGCCGCCGTGGCGCCGCCCGCGCCGAACTGGATGCCGACTTCGGGCTTGGCCTTGAGTCCGGCGCGCTGCACGCGCGCGATGAGCCGCAGCCAGTCGTCGGCGGGAATGGTGATGAAACCGCTCGACAGCTCGATGATGTCGAAGCCCACCGCCGCGCACGTATCGATGTACCGGGATACCGCCTGAGCGCCCTGGGTGAGCACGCGCTCCATGAACCCGCCCGTGGATACCATCACGCCGTGCGAGTGGCAGAGCGCGATCAGCTCGGCAAGGCGCTCGGGCGGCATGAGCGTGAACGAGCCGCCGGCAAACTTGAGCGTATCGACGTACGCGCCCATCGTCTCGAGAATGTCCTGCAGCGCGCGCGTGCCAAGCGGCGTGTAGTACGGGCCGCGAATTTCCGTGATGCCGCGCGTGCGCGGCTTGCCTGGCCGCTCGTTGCGACGCAGAAAGTCGAACGTGGTCCTGGCGGCTGCCTGGCGGGCAGCTGGTGCTTCAGAGGTCGTTGCCATGATGTTCTCTCCTTGCGTGCTCAGGCCGCGTGGTACGCCGTGTGACGGCCCGGCATACCGGCCCGGCCCAGCAGCCGCGTCAACTCGGCGACCTGAATGTGGTCCAATTCCCTTACGGCGCCGCTGATCTCGGCGAGCAGCGCGCCATCCACGAGCCGCGATCCCAGCGCGACGAATTTCGCGGCTGCGACATCCCACGGCATGGGCCGCGTGGTGAATCCCTCGTATTCGCGCTGCTCCTCCTCGAACACCCGCCCATCGGTGAGCGTCACCGCGATGTGCACGGGCATCTCCGCGGGGAAACGCTGCGAATACTCCGCATTCGGCCGCACGACGATGCGGCGGAGCAGGGTCTGCACGTCCGCCCGGCGGATCCGCTCCGGCACGTACTGCTCGGGACCGACGGCGCCGTCCAGCAGCGCGACCGCGAGCAGATACGGCAGGCTGTGGTCCGCGTCCTCCTTGGTGACCACCGAGAGCTTGTCCCCCTCCTCGCCCCCGCCGATGATGCGGTGGGCGACGCCGAAGATCTCCACGTCCACGCGCTCGATATCCACCGCCCGGAAACCGTGCCGCTGCTGCAGGTCGAGCATTGCCTGTATGGCGGTCTGCGAATGGATCTCGGCGTTGTACCGCTTGAGGATGGTGCCGTTCACGCGCTCCAGATCTTCGGTTCCCCAATCAATGGTGAACGGCCCGCTGATCACCTGCATGAATCCCTTGTTCCCCTCGAATACTTCTTCCGGCCCCGTGATGCCGCGTTCGGCGAGCAGCGCGGCCTGCATCGCGTGGGTCGCGGCGAAGGGTGCCGCCAGACCCTTCCAGTGCGACAGCGCGCCGGTTCGCGTCACACGGAGCGCGTTGAGCGCGGTGCCGCTGATGGCGATGGCGTTCGCGGTGCGCGCTGCGTCCAGTCCCAGCGCGCGCGAGGCACCCGCAGTGGCCGAGTACGCCAGGTGTGTCACATGGTCGAAGCCACGATCGCGCACGGGTGCAGCATCGCTCAGCCGGCACTGCACCTGATAGGCGACGCCGAGCGCGGTGAGCAGCGTGCGGCCGTCCGCCCGCGCGGCATCGGCGGCCGCGAGCACGGCCCCCAGGTTGTCCGATGGATGGCAGGTCTCGTTCGGCGCGAGATAGCTGTCGTTGAAATCGAGATAGCGGACGAGCGCGCCGTTGAGCAGGGTCGCGCGATCGGGTGCGGCATGTCCACCGCCAATGAGTGTGGCGGGTCCGAAGTCATCGTACGCAGTCACGAACTCGCGCACGCGACGCACGGGATCGGCATCGAGCGCGCCGAGTGCGCAGCCCAGCGCATCGAGGATGCGAATGCGAAGCTGCAGACGGGCACGATCGGTGAGATCCGCGAAGCTCGATCGCGCAACGAATTCGGCCAACTGCCTCACGATCACCATGCCGCACCTCGTGTTGAACGACGCACTGAACGATGCGCGGGGCGAGGAGCCACGGACAATGCAGCGGACGTACCAGCGAGGATGACGAACATACCGCGTCGCGAGCGTCCAGAATGCAGCCGCGTGACGGCCGCGGCTGCCGGCTCAGATGAGTCGTCGCCGCAGCGCGTGCGTGACGGCCTCGAGACGATTGCGCGTGCCAAGCTTCTGATTCACGTGGTGCAGATGGTTGCGCAGCGTCTGCACGGAAATGCCGAGCGAGTGCGCCACCTGAGCCGGTGCGAGTCCCTCTGCGAACGCGTGCAGAATGCGCTGCTCCTGTTCAGTGAGCGGCGATACGGGCACGAGGTGGGGCTCTTCGTTGGCGAGCTGCACGATGTCCCGGGCGGCCTGCATGAGGCGCTCGTAGATTTCACGACGCCGGCGGCTCGCGCTGATGTCATGCGCCAGGTGCACGACCAGGGCCGGGCTCGCGCGCGTGGCATCGAGCACGAGTACGGACACATTGAGCCAGATACGCTGGCCGTTGCGCGCCCGCACCGCCATGTCGAAACTGGCCGCGCCGCCGTCGTGCACCGCGCGCTCGCAGTAGCGTGCATCCACGGACCGTCCCAGCGGACCGTGCGGATCCAGCAGCGTCGCGAAGGACTGATGCAGCGCGTCAGCCGCCGGAAATCCGGTGAGCGCTGCCACAGCCGCATTCCACACCCGGATTTCGCCACGAGCGGTCAACGCGAACGCGGGATCCGGCGTGCGCTGGAGCAGGCTCTGGAGACCGTCACGGAGACTGGCAGGTTCCATGGCAGCGTGTGGCGGAGGAGATCGTGCACCGTGCCGGTGGGCGTCTCAACATACTGCGCCGCGCCCGCGCGTGCCCGGTGTCACGCCACCTGCACCACCGCCGCTCTCCATGCCGCAACGTCGTCGTTCGCTCTTCGTAACGCATCGAGGTTGACGATGAGCTCGTCGCCTTGCCGGCGCAGCTCGAACCGATCGAGATCGCGCGTCGAACGCCCGCTGTCATGCGCGCCGTCGGGGCGGAAGCGCGCCTTGTGCTTCGGGCAGAAGATTCGTGTCTCGTCGGCATGCCAGACCAGCCGCGTGCCGCGATGCGGGCATTTGAGCGAGAATGCATAGGCGCGCCCTTGCCAGCGGGCAATGATGACGTCGTTCGCTTCGTCTACCGACACACCGTCCGCCGTGGGGAGCCGATACGAGCGCTGCGCTACGGCCGAGCGCCACGGAGTGATGGCGCGTACGCCCTCGGCGAAGGCCGGACCCGGTGCGACGCCGAGTGCGGCGAGTGTGGCAGCGGCGGCCAGAGCGGCGCCCCGCAGGAACGCGCGGCGATCGACCGCCAGCGGGCATTCCGAGCACTCCTCCTCGTGCGCCGCATTCCGTAGCGCCGTCGCCTCACTGGCCATGGTCGTCCCCCGTGGCGGCCGAGTGCGCAACAGTGGCATTGACCGGGTTGGCGTAGGCACTGGCGGCGTTATGTTGGTAGACGAGCTGTCCACCCGTGTGGCCGACGCGGACCACAGCGACGATCAGCGCCGCTGCGCCAACCGTGGCCGCCAGGCGTGCCGACCGTCCGACGACGCCGCTCACGAGCCCGGCGCCGGTCACCACGAGCAGCACGCCCGAGAGCGTGAGGAACAGCTCGGCCGCGTCCTCGTGTGTGTCGAGAGCCTGGTCCGGCACCACGTTTTCCACGCGATCTTCCTGGCCTTCGCCTGTCTCGACGGCAACCCATGAGCTGAGCGCGAGCGCGGCGGACAGCGCGAGGGGAATGGCCCAGGCGCGCCGAAAGCGAGCTCCGCGCCGGATTGCCCAGAGCGCGCCGAATGAGAAGATTGGAAGCAGGAACGCGAGCACGATCGGGAAGTGGACGATCGCGGGGTGAAGCGGATCGGGAAGCATGAGTCTTTCTCCGTCGAAGGTTCGACGGCAAGGTGGCTCGTCACCCGGGTGTCCCGGTATCCGACGTTGGACGGAGATGTCGCGTGCCGACGCCCGATCGGGCAAATGACGGAGATGCTGGATCATGGACGAAATGGAGGGAGGCGCTCCACGCCTGCTCCTTGTGGCTGCGCTGTTCGTGCTCGTGGTGGGCGGCAGCATCGACCTGGCGTTCGATGCGCCGTCGAGCTGGCTGTCCGTGCACGTGTTCTACGAGGTGGTGCTCATTGCCAGCGGCGCGGGGATCGCCGTGGCGCTCTGGCGGGGATGGTGGCGCGCGGAGCGATCGCTCACCGAGACGCGGCGTGCACTGGAGGAGCGGAAGGCGGAGCGAGACGAGTGGCGCGAGAGCGCGCAGACGGCCCTGTCAGGACTGGGGCGCGCGATCGACGAGCAGTTCGGGCGCTGGGGGCTGACCCCCGCCGAGCGTGAGGTGGCGCTCCTCTTGCTCAAGGGTCACAGCCACAAGGCGATCGCGTACGCGACGGGCCGCAGCGAACGGACGGTGCGGCAGCACGCCGTGGCGGTCTATGACAAGTCGGGGCTCGGCGGGCGCGCCGAGCTGTCCGCGTTCTTTCTCGAAGACCTCATGCTGCCCGAGGGCGAACGCCACAGGGGCCACGTACCGCTGGGTCCGCCCGCCACCTGAGATGAACCGCCGGCCGCTGCGGTCAGCGCGCGGCCTCGCTCAGCGGTCCCAGCGCGTCGAGCAGCGGACAGTCGCCGACCGGCCCGCGCCCGCCATGGCAGCGCCCGGCCAGGTGCGTCAGCGCATGTTTGATGCGCCTGAGGTCCTCGATGCGATGATCGACGTCGGCGATCTTCGCTTCCGCGCGCGCCTTCACGGTGGACGCTGTCGTGCGCGGGTCGAGGCGCAGCACGAGCAGTTCACCGATTTCGGAGAGCGTGAAGCCCAGCTCCTGCGCGCGCCGAATGAAGCGCAGGCGGTCGAGCGTGTTCGTGGTGTATTCGCGATATCCCGACGGTGTGCGCCGCGGTTTGGGCAGCAGCCCGCGCCGCTCGTAGTAGCGCACCGTCTGGACGTTCACGCCGGCGCGGCCGGCCAGCTCGCCGATGGTCACGTCGTGCCGGGGGATCTATTCATGCGCGTAGCGGCGGCAGGAGAGATGGTATAGCGCGGAGAGGCCTGTGCTGGCGATCGGGTCGCAGCGGTTCGACGGGGCACGATGCACGTAATCTATCCATCGTGCGCCTGCATGCCTCGTGGCCGGCGGCCGAGACGCAGCGGAGCGCGCATGCCATCGAGGGAAGGGGGGCTCCACGCCGTGGTCAGCAACGCAGACACCGGCATCACCGCCCGTGATGCAGAGGCCGGCACGTCGCACACCGCGCGAGTCGTGCCGGAACGCACGCGCCGCATGCGGCGTTGCACAGATGCGGTCATGCTACCGGAGCAGCCCGGCCCTGCTGTTTGACGCCGCATGCGGTCCTCCCTGACACATGGGGTGTCGGCCGCCGGCTGACGAGGGCGAGCGGTCCCGAACGGAACACTCAAGGCGAGAGGAAGAGATGACAGTGAGAACGGACTACCGGCACGCCGCGCCGGGAGCATTGCAGGCCATGGGCGCGCTGCAGCGCTACACGCAGGAATCAGGGCTGGAGCACTCGCTGCTCGAGCTCGTCAAGCTGCGCGCCTCACAGATCAACGGCTGTGCCTACTGCCTGGACATGCACTCCAAGGACGCGCGGGCGGCCGGAGAGACGGAACAGCGCATTTACGTCCTGAATGCGTGGCGCGAGGCGCCGTTCTACACGCCTCGCGAACGGGCGGCGCTCGCATGGACTGAAGCGGTCACGCTCATCAGCCAGGGCGGCGTGTCCGACGAACTGCACGAGATGGTTCGCAAACAGTTCACGGAAAAGGAACTGGTGGACCTCACCATGGCGGTGGTCACCATCAACGGCTGGAACAGACTCGCCATCAGTCTGGGGTCCGACGTGGGGAGCTATCAGCCGCGCGCGCACAACGCAGCCGCGCCACAGCCTGCCGCCGCGGCGGCGCGCTGATCACGACTGTCGCGGTATCCCCCTCCTGGGAGCTGATCATGAGTGCGAGCGACGAGACGATGCAGAACATGGCAATCCCCGAAATCTGGGAATGGGCCGAGTACTTCTGACCCTGGTGCTACATCGCGGCCGTGCGCCTGCGCCAGATCGAAGGGGAATACGAGGGACGTGTGAGGGTTCGCACGCGGGCCTTCCCGCTTCAGCTGCTCGGCGCACAAGTGGCGCCGCGCAGCCTGCTCGCTGAGGAATGGTGGCTGGCGGCGCTGCAGGAACCCGCGGCAGAGTTCTCGGCCTTCGCGGGTGACGACTGGCCCACCACCACGCTGCCGGCCTTCATTGCGGTGCGGGCGGTGAACGATGAGGATGAGCGGCTCGCGCACGCGCTCGACATGCGCGTGCGCAGGGCGTTCTTTGCCGAGAGCCGCAATATCGGCAAACCCGAGATGCTGCTGGAACTCGTGCGCGAGCTGGGAGGGGATGCCGCGCACGTGACGCGTGCGTTCGCGGACGATGCGGTGCGGGCCGCCGTGGAGCAGGAGTTCGCCCTCGGCAGGACGCGGTACGGGGTGCGCGGGACGCCAACGCTCATGCTGGATGACGGAACGCGAGTCGAACTGCCGATTGCATTCCCCCGGATCGCACGCGGCCGAATTACCGGCGTGCAGCCGCAGACGTGTCTCGGCGACGACTGCCGCGCCGCGACGCGTGCGCTCTTCGAGCGGGCGCGTGATATGCGTCACGCCGGCGGACCGCCCGGCCCGTGAGGTTCATGGACGGAGAGATGTGCGGGGCTGGCGCCGCGCGCGTCTGTCCGTTCACGTTCCGCCAGGATCACTCATGACCATCGCTTCCAACCTCGGCTTTCCGCGCATCGGGCCCAATCGCGAACTCAAGCGGGCGCTCGAAGAGCACTGGGCCGGCCGCTCGAGCGCTGCCGAGCTCGCGTCTTCTGCCCGCGACATTCGTCTCGCCAACTGGCAGCGGCAGGCAGGGCTCGGTATCGAGCACATTCCGTCCAATGATTTTTCCCTCTACGATCACGTGCTCGACACGGCGGTGATGCTCGGCGTTGTCCCACGGCGTTTCGCGCGCCGCACGGACCTCGACGACACGCAGCGATACTTCGCCATGGCACGCGGGCTGGCGGATGGCGCATCGTCGATAGCCGCCATGGAAATGACGAAGTGGTTCGACACGAACTATCACTACATCGTCCCCGAGCTCGATCCGGCGCAGGAGTTCCGTCTCGCGTCCAGCAAGCCAGTCGCCGAATTCCTGGAGGCGAAGGCGGCCGGCATTCTCACCCGTCCAGTGCTCCTTGGCCCGCTGTCGTTCCTGCTGCTGGCGAAGAACCGGGTGTCGTCGCAGCCACCGATCGCATTTCTCGACGCCGTGCTGCAGGTGTATGCCGAACTCCTCGCGGAGCTCCATGCGGCTGGTGTGCCATGGGTGCAGCTCGACGAGCCGTGTCTTGTGCTCGACCTCGCGCCCGAGCAGCGGCGCGCGTACCAGGCCGCATACGAACGTCTTGGTGCGTGCGGGCCGCGCGTGCTCGTCGCCAGCTATTTCGGTGATCTCGGAAAGAATCTGTCTACGGCGATCGCGCTGCCGGTCGCCGCGCTCCATCTCGATCTCGTGCGGGGAGCGGACCAGCTTGCGCCGGCACTTCAGCGCGTGCCGGCTCGTCTTGCGCTCTCGCTCGGAGTCATCGATGGCCGCAACGTGTGGCGCGCCGATCTGGATGCCGCGCTTGCACGGTTGACCGAGGCCACGCGTGTCGTCGGCACGGATCGCGTGATGATCGCGCCATCGTGCTCGCTCCTGCACGTGCCGGTGGACCTCGCCAGCGAAACCGCGCTCGACGAGGAACTGCGTGGCTGGCTCGCCTTCGCGACGCAGAAGCTCGAGGAAGTCAGGACCCTCGCGACCGCGCTGCGCGATGGGCCGGCGGCCGTGGCCGGGGAACTGGCCAGTGCGCGCGCGGCCCGCGAACGGCGCCGTACCTCGCCGCGTACGCGGGACCCGCAGGTCCGGGCGCGGGAGCACGGCGTGACCGAGGACATGCTGCAGCGCGCGCCCTATGGCGAACGGCGCGAGCGACAGGCGCGTGTCCTGGAGCTGCCGCAACTGCCGACGACGACCATTGGCTCCTTCCCGCAGACCGCGGCGCTCCGCCGCGTGCGGGCGGACCTGCGCGCCGGTCGCGTGGGCCGCGCCGAATACGACGCCTTCCTCCGGTCCGAGATCGAGCAGGCCATCCGCTTTCAGGAAGAGGTCGGGCTCGACGTGCTCGTGCACGGCGAGTTCGAGCGCAACGACATGGTGGAATACTTCGGTGAACAGCTCACCGGCTTCGCCTTCACGCAGCACGGCTGGGTGCAGAGCTACGGATCGCGCTGCGTGAAACCGCCAATCATCTACGGCGATGTCTCGCGTCCGGCAGCCATGACCGTACAGTGGGCAGCGTTCGCGCAGTCGCTCACGCCGAAGCCGGTGAAGGGAATGCTCACCGGGCCGGTGACCATGCTGCAGTGGTCGTTCGTCCGCGACGACGAGCCGCGCGATGCGACCTGCCGCCAGCTCGCGCTCGCCATTCGGGATGAGACCATTGATCTGGAAGCAGCAGGCATTCGCGTCATCCAGATTGACGAGCCCGCGCTCCGCGAGGGACTGCCGCTGCGCGCCGAGCACTGGCGGGAGTATCTGCGATGGGCGGTGAACGCGTTCCGCCTCGCCTCGTCCAGCGTGCGCGACGACACGCAGATCCACACGCACATGTGCTACTCGGCGTTCGATGACATCATGGACATGATCGCGTATCTCGATGCGGATGTGCTCTCCATCGAGACGTCGCGCTCGAACATGGAACTGCTCGCGACCTTCAGCCGCGTTGACTACCAGAATGCGGTAGGGCCTGGCGTGTACGACGTGCATTCTCCGGCCGTGCCGGCGGCCGCCGGCATCGAAGCGCTGCTGCGGCGTGCGCTTGCGGTGCTCGCGCCCGACCAGCTCTGGGTGAATCCCGACTGCGGGCTCAAGACCAGACGGTGGGAAGAGGTGCGCCCCGCCATGCAGGCCATGGTGGCGGCCGCACGGGCCGTGCGGGAGTCGCTGGTCTCGGCCGCTTGACTCTATAGCATGGTACAAAGTATAGGCTGCTGCAGAGCGTGTGCGGACACGCCCTGCCAGCCTTTAGTGGAGCAATGCAACATGACGAGGAACGCACTCGATGGTGCCCGGAGCGGGCGATGATACGCGGACCACGGCTCAAGATCGTGCGGCGACTCGGCACGCCGCTGCCAGGGCTCACGCGCAAGGACGCGGCGCGGAAGCCATTCCCGCCCGGCCAGCACGGACCGAATGGCTCGCGCCGCCGGAAGAGCGCCTACCGTCTGCAGCTCGAAGAAAAGCAGAAAGTGCGCGCGCACTACGGCGTCACGGAGACCCAGCTCCGGCGCGCGATGGCCGATGCGGCGGGGCAACCGGGCGTGACCGGCGTGCTCATGCTGGTCTCGCTCGAGCGGCGCCTGGACAACGTGGTCTTCCGCCTTGGTCTCGCCCCGACGATCCCGGCTGCACGACAACTGATCGTGCACCGGCATGTTCGCGTGAATGCGCAGCGTGTCGACAAAGCAGCCTTTATCACCGAGCGCGGACAGGTGATTGCGCTGGCGGAGGGCATTCGCGGATCTGCCGCCGCGCTGGGAGCTCTGAAGCGCGGCCCCGCACTGAAGCTGCCGAGCTATCTCCAACTTGTGCCCGACGATCGCTTCACCGGCCGCGTCATCGGAACGCCGGCGCGGGCCGACATTCCGATTCTAGTGAATGAGGCGGCGGTGGTGGAGTTCTACGCGCGGTGAGCCCCGGTGCCGGCGCGCTGGCGGGATACTCAGTATCCCGCGTACATCTCGATGCGAATGTCCATGGCCGGTACACCGGCGCGCTCGATGGCCTGACACATACCGGAAATGAACGTGGTGGACCCGGACAGATAGTATCGCGGACCGACCAGTGATGGCAGGTACCGAGCGAGCATTGGAGCACTCAGTCGCTCGCTCTCGCCCGTCCAGCTGCGAATCGAGTCTGACGTGCGTGTCGTGGTCGGGATGAAGCGAAATCCGTCGACCCGTGCGGCGAGGGTGCACAGTTCGCGCAGATACGCCGCATCTTCGGGGCGCCGGTTGGAGTAGAACAACGTGGCCGACAACCGGCCCTCGCCGCACGCGGCCTGGCGTATCGCCCCGAGGAAGGGGGCGACACCCACGCCGCCCGCGAGATAGACGCTGGGTCGAGGTCCGCCCGTCGTGAGCGCGAGGTCGTCTGCCGGCCCATCCACGAGCAGCGGGGCACCCAACGGCATTTCGGCGAGCGAGCGCTTGAATGCGGAGTCGCGCATGCGCATGACGATCAACAGGTCGCGCTCGCCTGGCGCGCTCGCCATCGAGAAGCTGCGCATGGGACCCAGCGCGTCGTCGAAGCGCGGCTCCGGCAGCGTGATGTCCACGTACTGCCCCGCGCCAAACACAAAGCCCGCGGGCCGTTCGAGCACGCAGGCCAGCGTCTGCTCGGCGACGTACGCCCGCTGCAGCAGCCGACTCGTGTGGATGCTCACGTGGTGGCGCTCAGGCGCTTCACGGACAGCCGGCCGCGAACACGAGACAGTCGTAGGGAAGCGCCGTTCCATCGCGCAGATGCAGCACGTGAGCGTCGAACTCGATACGTATCACCTCGTCGAGTCCCACGCGCGCGTTTCGCGATGCGCCAGCGCACGCTGACGTCGCGCAACGATCGCCGGTTCCGCCATCAACGATGACCACACGCGACTGCTCAGGCGTGTCCGGCCATGTCGCGGCGCGACCACCCCTGCCCATACCCGCGAGTTCGCCCCACGAGGACCAGCCGCAGCATTCCGTTCTCGTTTCCATGGTCAGTTCTCCTGCCGGGCATCACGCCAGCGTCTGGCGCTGAGCGGCCCGGACGATCCAAAGATGAAGACTATACCACGGTATAGAGTCAAGAGGTGGCCTCCCCGATGGCGCTTCACGCGGTGGACCGATGCGCATCACCGCGAACACGCCCGCGTTCGTGACAACCGTCACGTCGCCGTCGCGCGGGCTCGGGCAGTTTGCACTCGCTCAGACCCATTCGTCGCGGCGGCGCGCGACATTCTCTCCTCAGGCTCCCTCCCGATGACTTCCGCGTTGGCCGCGTCCTGGCCGATGATCATTCAAGGTGGCATGGGTGTCGGCGTCTCGAACTGGACACTCGCCCGCGCCGTCTCTCGGCGGGGCCAGCTCGGTGTGGTGTCCGGAACCTGCCTCGACACGATTCTCGTGCGCCGGCTGCAGGATGGCGATCTGGGTGGACACGTGCGCCGGGCCATGGCGAAGTTCCCCGTCCCTCATGTCAGCGCAGCCGTGCTGCGCCGCTATTTCATCCCCGGCGGACGCACACGGGGCACGCCCTACACGCTTGCGCCGATGTACCGGCAGGTGGTGAGCGTAGCCCGGCAGCAGCTCACCATGCTGGCCAACTTTGTGGAAGTGCACCTCGCCAGGGAAGGGCACGACGGCGCCGTCGGCATCAACCTGCTGACCAAGGTGCAGCTCCCGAATCTCGCGTCGCTCTACGGTGCCATGCTGGCCGGCGTGGACTACGTGCTTATGGGCGCCGGCATCCCGCGCGAGATTCCCGGCGTGCTCGATGCGTTCGCCGAGCATCGCTCGGCCAGCATTCGCTTCGACCTGGAGGGACTGCCGTCCGGTGAGACGGAGTATCTGACCTTCGATCCGCGTGCGCATGGAGCCGATGACAGCGCACCGCTCGCCCGTCCGCGATTCCTGGCGATCGTGGCCGCACACTCGCTGGCCACCACGCTCGCCCGCAAGGCGAACGGGCGCGTGGATGGCTTCGTGGTGGAAGGTCCGACGGCTGGCGGTCACAACGCGCCACCACGCGGTGAGCTGCGGTTGAACGAGCGGGGCGAACCGCAGTACGGCGAGCGCGACGAAGTCAACGTCGACCGACTGCTGGAGCTCGAGCGTCCCTTCTGGCTCGCGGGCGGCACCGGCTCGCCCGAAGGACTGTGCCGGGCACTCGATGCCGGCGCCACCGGCATTCAGGTGGGAACGCTGTTCGCCTGGTGCGAGGAGTCCGGTATCACTCACACACTCAAGCGTACGGTGCTCGACCATGCGACTCGCGGCGAGCTGGATGTCTTCACCGATCCGCGAGCGTCGCCAACAGGGTACCCGTTCAAGATTGTGCGCTGGCCGGGAAGCGATGCGGCGCGGGCGTCGCGCACGCGCAGGTGCGATCTCGGCTACCTGCGAACACCCTACCGCCGCGAGGATGGTCGAATCGGCTTTCGCTGTCCCGCCGAACCCGTCGACGACTACGTGGCGAAAGGCGGCGCGCTCGAAGATACCGAAGGCCGAGAGTGTCTCTGCAACGCACTCGCCGCCAACATCGGCCACGCGCAAGTACGCGGTGCCGGCGTGGAGGAGCCGCCGCTGCTCACCAGCGGCGATGATCTTGCCGCCATCCGTGCCTTCCTGGGCACTCGTACGAGCTACACCGCGGGCGACGTGATCGAGTATCTCGTCGGCGGCACCGCGCCCGCTGCCCGGCGGCAAACCGTGAGGGAGGACGCATGACTGTACATGACCCGCACGCGATCGCGGCAGGCGCGGTCGCGGTGCGTCCGAGGCGGCCGGCCACGGCCATCGTCCACGATTCCGCGGATGCGCGTGTGGTGGTGTTCCGTCTGGCTCCCGGCGAGGAAGTGGCGCCGCACACGAGCCCTTCCACGGTGATGCTCCTGGCCATTCACGGCGATGGCCTGCTCCTCGGTCCGGATGGCGAGCGCGCCGTGCACACCGG
>DATNDS010000080.1:0-6449 GCA_035553215.1 Gemmatimonadaceae bacterium | reverse complement strand
GCCACGTCGGGCCTGCTTACCACGTTCGACGCCGACTCGTTCAGCATTCCCGACTGTCTCACCATTATCGGATGGCACCGGCGCGCGCTCGAGATGTGCGGTGCGCGCAACGTGCGGATCGTCGAGGAGGAGTGCCGGGCCAAAGGCGGCACCGTGTGCCGCTACCGGATCGCGTGGGACTAGGCACGCGGCGAGCGTCGCGCCGCGCCTAACGCCGTTAGGCGCCACGCCGTACGCCGCCGCGGCGATCTCGCCCAACGCTTGCCCTACGCCGCGCGTGATCGCGTCCGGATCCGTCCCTGCCGCAACGTTGCTCGCGTCGATCGCGAACGCGAGCCGACGCCCGTCGTCGTCATGTATCCCGCCAGTCCCTTCACATCCACCATCATCATGTCGTTCACCAAGTCGTCCGGCTTGTACGGCGAATGCTCGTCGTCGGTATTTCGTAGCAACCTTCCGGCTAAGAGCCGCTGACGCGTCACGTCGAAGAATCCGGGCGTCACTCGGCGAATCTCGGCTGCGGGCAGCTGTCGGCGCGACCGGCGAGGAGGCTCCGGAACAGCGCGACCTTGTGGACAGCGGGCGATGCGGCCGTGACCGGAGACGTCTCTGCGTTAGGCGCTGGCGCTGGCTCCCGGCGCGTGAGCTGCACGAGATCCCGCGAGAGCGCCGCGCGCTCGGCATCTAGCTCGGCGATACGCTCGCGAATGCGAGCGGCGTCGCCGGCAGTATCCTCAGCAGACATGAGTTAGGCCGTCACATCACCGGCGCGATCCAATGATGACCGCGTCATCAAACACTCTGCTCTACTCCTGTCCGGCGGGAATGATTCGTGTGCCCGGGGCTCGCACCGTATCCAACCTATACTATAGTAGGAACGGATGTTGCCTCGCCATTTCTCCGCATAACCCGGCACCGTGCTTTTCGGTACGCGCGCCATTGAAAGGATCACGGTAGCGGATCGGATCCGCGCTACGCTGAAGCGCCAAACGCAGCAGGCGGTACCGCTCCGTCCCGCGCGACCTTTCCGGCCAGATGGACTCCGCTGCCTCCGCTCACTCATTGCGCGCTACAATGTAGTAGGCTACAATGTAGTAGGCTACAATGTAGTATAGCCACTCACTGGCAGGACCCATCTTGCGGCGCACGGTGTCATCTACTTGTTGTTCGTCTATGGCAAGGACGAACAATCGACTCTGAGCCGGAATCAGAAACGGCAACTGAAGGCCATGGTCGAATCCATCAAGCGCGAGTGGAGCGCTCAATAAGAATGAACGGGTCGGCGCTCGTGCGGGATGTTCCATTCTCTGGTGTTACGCGACGAGATCGAGAGACCTATGAAGAAGGATCTGTTTGGCGAGTTGATGCAGTCGGTGGGCGAAGCGGCGGAGCACGCCCGCGGAAAACGGGATCTTCGTACGACGGTGCTTCCCGAGGCACCCGCTGCGTTGAGCGCAGCGGACATTCGCGCCATGCGGAAGAAGTTGAATGCATCGCAGGCGGTGTTCGCGCGCTGCCTGAACGTCAGCGCACAGTTGGTGCGGGCGTGGGAGGCGGACAGGCGTCACCCGGATGGCGCAGCACTGCGGTTACTCGACATTGGGCGCCGAGAGCCGGCGATTGTCTTCCCGGCGCTTGTCAGCTCAGGGACAAAGTTGTCGCAGGGCAAGAACGTGCGGCGCGGCGCAAGGCGCCGTGTTGCGCGATCGCGTGCGGCATCTACCTCACGAGAAGCACTGCGGTAGTTCTGGTTGATCTCGGCTAAGAATCGTTCGGCGCCGATGACCGCGGTGGTCATCGGTTCCGTTCGCGCTGGAAGGCGAAGCTGAGCGGGCGATTGGGAGGCGTTCCAAGCTCCGGGCTATTATACAGCGTACGGTGACCTCGGCGCGATTGTGACGCGCACCCGCGGATGGGCGCCCCAACAGTTAGGCAGACGCGTTCCTGCGATGCGGCCGTCGCCTGCGGGTGTCGTTCAGCGGCCATCATGGAATTCTTACCTACTTTGTAGGCAATTACTCCGTGATGCGGTCCGCAAAGAGGGTGAGCCTACCAGCTACCGGTGTCGAGGTCATCGGCTCTCCGGCTGTGGCCTGAGCCTGGCCTTGAACGTCACGTCCGCGAGAATGACCCACGGATCGGTGGGACACGCCGGACATTTCCGTGCGTCAATAGACACGTCTCGCCTCACATTGTGTGCGGCGTGAGACTGCGAAGCACCCGGGCGACATGCTCCTCAACGAGTTCATCAAACCGTTAGGCATCAGCAAACCGATTTGGCCGAATGGATTGGCGCATGACCGCAAAGCATGATGGCTAGCGCGCTCAGCTATTGACCATTCCTCGTCATCCAACTTCCGGCGAGTGAGCGCGCCTTGCGCGCGCCACCCTTCGGCGCCATGCTCACACGGCATGCCAACCGATCCAACGTCGCCAATTCAATCCGGAGCCATGCGCACATGAACGTTCCAACATACTTCGTCCAGCGCGTGCTCTCGATATGCCTTGTGGCCTCGGTCGGCACCACGCCGGCGCTGCACGCGCAAACGCCAACCGCTCCCGCCGTGGGCACTTCGGTGGCGGTCAGATTGATCGACGCCGTGAATTCCGCCAATGACGCCGCGGGCAAGCAGTATCGCGCGTCGGTCACCAAAGCGGTCGATGCCGGCAACGGCGAGACGATTGCGCCGGGCGCCGTCGCGGGCGTTAGGCTGGTCAACAGCGGCAACGGGTCACCCTGGACCACACAACTCGTCTCCGTGACGATCAACGGCCAGCCCGTTGCGGTCGCGAGCAGTTCGGTAAGCGCGGAAAGCGAAAAGCAGAATGCGGCCAAACTCGGCGTGGGCGCAATGAACTCCGCTCTCGCAAGCCTCGGTCATCACGTGAATGCGCCTGCCCTCGTCACGCCAGTTGCCACGGGCCCGCAAGTGACGTTGCCGAAGGGAACCATCTTGAGTTTCGTGCTCACCCAGCCTCCGGCGCCGAGTCCGTTAGTCGCCGCCGCGCAGCCTGCGATCGCCTCTGCTGCGCCGGCGCACAGTACCGCGTCCGGTCCCGCAGCCACTTCAGGCGCGGGCGGTGCTTTGACGGCGATGGAAATCTGCTTCTCCAACCCGACTCCCTTTGCCGGTCCATACCACAATACGGAGTATCTGACAGCCGTGCTCGAGGTTCCGCTCGACGCGCGGGGCATGACCCCGGACTTCGGAACCGCATTCACCGGCTACCTCAAGGCAACCTATCAGGCGAGCCTAAACGTCACGTGCCAGCCGATCTGGAGTGTCGCCGACGCGCGAGCCGCGCAAAAGAAGATCGCGAGCGATCATAACCCCAAGGTGAAGCTGGTGGACACCGGATGGAGATATGGCCAGCCGCCGCTCGCACAGGGACAGAGCGGCTTCGATCCGCTGGCGCAGGGACCAGGCGGCCTCGACCTCGCGCGACACCGCCTAACGACGTACTTCTGCTCGTTGATTGCCATGGGAGGCACAACGATGGCGCAGACGGATCCGGCCCATGCAAACCAGGTCGACTATGTCAGCCCGGTATTCCAGGCAGATTGGGACGCGGGCGCTGTCGACAGAGCTTTTGACGTGTATATCCGGGACCACTACGTCCACGATCTCTCTCTATTGGACACGACCACCAGGTGCGGCGCACAGAGCCCGGCAATGCAGCCGGAGATGCATCAGCGCGCCATGATATCGAGTGCAGACAATGGGCACGTTGTCCCGGTGGATTTCACCGACACGCCCGCCCAAGCCGCGGCAGGAAACGCAGCGGCGTCGCAGATGGCGGCGGCAGCAGCAACCGCACCGAAGCTTGGCCCGGGGGAATATTACCTGTTCTGCTACTCCGACCCATCCGCGCCGCTCATCTATTTCAGCGAGGTTTTCGTAGGCAAAACAGACAGGCCCGACATGCGCGGTACCAGTTTCCGAATTATCGGAAACAACTTCCTTGTATTCCTTCAGCACAAGTACTCTTTCAAGAGCTCCACTCAGTGTAGTGTTGGCACAACCGAATCCGCGCCAGTTCAGGGCCAAAAGCAGAAACTGGAAGACCAATACAGAAAGGCAAACAAGCAGATCGTCGAGACCGGGTGGAAGAACGCGTCGTGACCGGCCGCCGGCCATCGCCGGGCGCCGGCGGCGCACACGTCGCTATGGGCAACGTCATTCCGAGCGACGACGGAAAGCTACTCTGCGTCGCCTCCGGCACGCCTCGCGCCTGTGGGTTTGGCGCGTTCGAACCGGCTAGCTGGTAGTCGAGAGTCGGAGGGAGCCGCCGTATCGTCTACCTTTCGAGCTCACGGAGGAATCCGTGCAACGAGTCAAAGGCGCCGTCCTCAGGTCCCGTCTCGCGTTTGTCGAAGAACGATTCGGGAAGGACGCGCTGTCGCGCGTCGTGGCGTCGCTGGACGCCGACGATCAGAAAAAGCTGCGGGCCGTCGTCTCGGCCGGATGGTATCCGTTCGACATCGGCACGCGGCTCGACGACGCGATCGTGCGAGTGTTAGGCGACGGGAAGGGCAACGTGTTCGAGCAGTTAGGCGAAGCCTCGGCCGCCCAGAATCTCGGGACGGTGCACGGCAGTTTTCTGGAGTCCGGACAGCCGCATGCCTTCCTCGCCAAGGCGAACGAGGTCTACCGTACGTATTACGACACGGGCCGCCGCGAGTACAAGCCGACCGGCGCCACGTCGGGCCAGCTCACCACGTTCGACGCCGAGTCGTTCAGCATTCCCGACTGTCTCACCATTATCGGATGGCACCGGCGCGCGCTCGAGATGTGCCGTGCGCGCAACGTGCGGATCGTCGAGGAGGAGTGCCGCGCCAAATGCGGCACCGTGTGCCGCTACAAGATCGCGTGGGACTAGGCTCGACATGATGAAGCCCCTCCACGTCGGCTCGCTGCCGGTTCGCGCCGCGTCACGGCGCCCGCAACGCGGCTTATCCAAGCGCGGTGAAACCGGTCTTACGGTTCCACTCCGACGGGCGAGCGAGGCGAGCCAACGACATCGACCTTCCAACCCTGCGCTCGCAGCCGCTCCGCAATAGCCGTGAACTGAGCGCGCTCCGAGACCGCGCTCGAGTATGCCCAACGGAGCGATGGGGCATGCACGAGCAGCGCGCCCTGCAGGTTCGGTACGTCGATCTGCTCGATCCAGACTGAATCTCGCGCCTCGTTAGTCTGCTTGATCCATTGACCGCGCGCAATCGGCCGAAGAGCCGCGAGGGGCGCACCGTAATTCCTGAGCGACACGGAATCGCCGGCGGCACCGGCGGGCGATACGTACACGGGCAATCGCTGCTTCGCTGCCCACGACGCGCCGCCCGACGGAAACTACCTCGACTTTTCTCCGCATAAGCCGCCTACCGACGCCGTGATCACGGCTTGAGGCGCGCCCGGAATGTCGGCAAACCAGTTGTCCACTTCGACTAACTGCGCGGCGGCCGGCTTCGCGGAGCCCGCGGGACCGAGATACACGAACTTCCCGTCACGCGTCGCATCGAAGGCCCAGTGGTAGCCGACGTATCCGAATGCCGTCGCATCGAACAGCCGCTCGAGCTTCGTCACGCTGAACGCCGGCCCCGGTCCGACCTCGGCCGCGATCAATCGATTGCTTCCGTTGAGAAAATAGAGCTCCTTCCCGTCGGCCGACCACACGGGCGAACCGCCGCCGTTGGACACCTGCCAGTGCCCGGCGTCAGCGTAGGGAAGGGACGCACGAACACCTCGTTGAGCCCGGCTTCGTTGGACACGTAGGCCACCTATTTCCCGTTAGGCGAGAGCGCGGGCTGCAGCTCGGTGGCGGGAGTTTCGGCCATGGGCACCGTCGCGGAGTCGCCGAGCGCCGGTACGGCCAACACATCGCCGTTGTCGGCTGCTCCGGTTTCGGTGCGCACCAGCAGCCACTTGCCATCTTTGGACCACGACACCTCCTGGATGGCGCGATGCGAATGGGTGAGCCGCCGCTCGGCGCCGCCGCCGTCCGCGGCGCGCGCCCACACGTCGCCCCCGCTCGCACTGTCCCGGATGAACGCCATCTCGCGGCCATCGGGCGACCACGTTGGGCGCCGGTCATGGCGAGCGTGAGCGCGCCGTGGCTCGACGACGTCGACATCTGGCCGAACCAACGGTTCGCCGGTCCTCCGTCATTTCCGCGCACTACCTACGTCATCCGACGTATCCGGGCGCTCGTCCCGCCCTTGTACCCTTGGCTACACCCGGCGCCGACGCCGCGCAACGGCGCGCTCTGTCGCCATCGATTCGCCTTACGAGGGCTGAGCCATGCGATACCTATGGATTCTCTTCGTCGCCCTGTTCGCCTCGGGCTGCACCGACCTGTCACCATTCGGTTCCGGATCGATAAACTGCGGCCCGGACAACCCCGGCGCCTGCACGCGGCAGATCGAGGTCACGGGCGCGCAATCGCCGATGGCC
>DATNDS010000079.1:0-13251 GCA_035553215.1 Gemmatimonadaceae bacterium | reverse complement strand
CGAATGGACACCGATGCCGGGTCCAGCTCGAGGGCCGTATGGCCTTCCACGAGCGCGTCGTCGAATCTGCCCAGCGCCGCGAGCAGGAAGGCGTACCACTGGTGCGCCGTGGCGTAGCGGGGATCCAGCTCAATGGCCCGTTGCAATTCGCGCGACGCTGCGGGCCAGTCCCAATCGTAGATGAACAGGCTCCAGCCGAGAGACGTGTGGGCCTCGGCTACGCTGTCGTCCAGCTCGATGGCCTTTCGCGCATAGAGCTTGGCGCGCTCGAAGCCGTCCGCCACCGGCACGCTGCGATAGTCGAGCAGCATGGAATAGGAGTCCGCGAGCCCGGCGTATGCCCGCGCGTATCCCGATTCTTCGGCTATGGCCTGCTCGAAGTAGCCAATGGCGGCCTGCACGCTTTCCCGGGTGCGCTGGTTCCACTCATAGCGCCCTTTGAGGTAGAGCCCATAGGCCTTGAGATTCTCCTCGTGCCTGCGCGGCGGCGGTTCCCACAGTTCGGCGAACCCGCTGTCGCGCAGCGTCCCGACGATCGTGTGCGCCAGCTCATCCTGCACGGCGAACACGTCCTCGAGGCGGCGGTCCAGGCGCTCGGACCAGAGCAGTTGCCCGTCCTCCGTGGATGAGAGCTGCGCGGTGATGCGAAGCTGGTCGCCCGAACGACGCACCGTGCCCTCGAGTACCGTGGACACTCCGAGGAGTGCGCCGATGGCGCGCACGTCGAGCGGCTTGCCCTTGAGTGCAAACACGGACGTTCGCGATGCCACGCGGAAGCCATCGATGCGGGCGAGGGCGCCAATGAGCTCGTCGGTCACGCCGTCGCTGAAATATTCGTTCTCAGTGTCCGCGCTCGTGTTCACGAATGGCAGCACCGCAATGGAACGGGTTCGCGACGGCGAATGGCGCGGCACAGCGGCGGAGCCACTGTCGAGCGCGGCGAGAAACTGGGGAATCGTGGCGAAGCGGTGCGCCGGGTTCTTGGCGAGCGAGCGTGAGAGCGCCTCGTCCAGCGCCGGGGAGACATCGGGCCGTACGGCCCGCAACGGACGCGGCGACTCCGTGACCTGGCGGCTGATGATGGCGCGGGTGCTCCCGCCGGTGAAGGGCGGCTTGCCCGCGAGCATCTCGTACACCACGCAGGCAAAGCTGTAGATGTCGCTCGTGGAATCGAGATTACGCTCGCCGCTGGCCTGCTCGGGGCTCATGTACTCAGGGGTGCCCACGGTGAGCCCGGGATCGGTAAGCGGCTCCCGGTCGGACGATTCGCCGCACGCCTGGGCGATGCCGAAATCCGCGATCAGGGCGTGGCCGTCCGCAAAGAGAATGTTTTCCGGCTTCACATCGCGGTGCACGAACCCGCCGCGGTGCACGTAGTCGAGGCCCGCGCCCACCTCCGCCGTGATGCGGAGCGCGTCCTGGATGGAAAGTTGCCCTGCGGCCGCGAGCCGATCACGCAGCGATCCGCCGTCTACATAGGGGGCGACGTAATAGAGAGTGCCGCCAGCGCTCCCGGAATCAATGAGCGGGAGGATGTGGGGGTGGGCCAGGCGCGCGGCAATGCCAATCTCACGCAGAAAGCGCTCGGCACCAAGCGAAGCCGCGAACGCGGGGCTCAGCACCTTGATGGCGACCTTGCGACCGTGCTTCAGATCTTCGGCCAGGAAGACGGTGGCCATCCCACCGTGTCCGAGCTCGCGCTCCAGCGTGTAGCGTCCGGCCAGAGCGTCAGTGAGTGACCCGCCAGCGCGTGCACTTTCCATCTTGCCGGGCTCAGCAGCAATAGTGGCTTGACGGGTCATTCACAGCCGCTTATTAGTCATGAGCTTCACGGCGGATGCACTCATCGCTGTACTCCGTCGTAGTCTTCGATATACGCTGGACGACCCGTATCAGTTCCAACGGTCGAGATTGTCCTGCTTCAATGTTTCGCTGCAATCAGTGCGGACGCCTGTTCAGCCGTTCCAATCTGCTCTACGGTCACCGAGATCTTACTTGTCATTTTCAGCGGCACATCTGCCAGCGCCAGTGTGCGCGGGTGAGATCGTCCCCTGGCACGGGCATGCATCCCGGCCGGGCGCGTTGCCGCCCGCCCACGAACTGCCTGCGCACTCATGACGGTGCGCAGGCCTCTGTCTTCTGCCTCGCGAACCTCCGCCCCGAGCCGTGGCGGAGCGCGTTCGCGAGTTGCAGAGTCACCCGCCTTCGGCCGATGCAGCGGGTGAACGTACCGGAGTCGCTCGCACCCCGGCGGAGCCCCGAGGCGCGTGAGAGGCCGGACCAGGAGTCACCACCGCAGGTGTACCCTTCCACCAGTCAGGGGAAGCAAGGAGGAGGAATGAGAGGTCATCTTCGTACGATTCTCGCCGCCGTGTGCGCGGTCTCGTTGCTGCCGGCAGTGGCAGCGGCGCAGGGCGCGGCCACGATCAGCGGGCGAGTCCTGAACGAGGCAGGGAATCCGCTGCCTAACGCCAGCGTCTTCATCCCCGGCGGCATGGGGAGTCTCACCAAGGACGACGGGCGGTATTCGTTCACCGTGCCGGCGTCCCGGATCAATGGCGAAACCGTGACCATCACGGCGCGGCTGATCGGCTACAAAGCCAGCGTGCAGAACATCACACTTCACGCCGGCGAGATATCCCAGGATTTCGTGCTGGCGAGCAACCCGGTCGTGCTGCAGGGCGTCGTCGTGACGGCGCTTGGGCAGGAGAAGGAGAAGAGCCAGCTCGGCACGGCGCAGCAGCAGCTGAGCAGCGCGGAGCTCAACTCCACGCATGACACCAACCTCATCAATCAGCTCGAGGGCAAGGTCTCGGGCGTCACGATCACGAGCTCCGGTACGCAGGGCGGCTCCACGAGCTTCGTGATCCGTGGACAGAACTCGATTGCCGGCACCAACCAGCCACTCTTCATTGTGGATGGAACCGCAATTTCCAGCAACGACCGTGGCTCCACGGCCGGCGGCGGATGGGACTTCGGCAGCGTGGTGTCCGACCTCGATCCGAACAACATCGCCACGCTCACGGTGCTCAAGGGCCCGAACGCGGCGGCGCTGTACGGCGCGCGTGCGGCCAACGGCGTGGTCGTGATCACCACCAAGAAGGGCGCCAATACCGACGGAAAGATCCAGACGCGGCTCACCACGAGCTACACCTGGGACAACATGCAGAACCTGCCTGAATATCAGAACCTGTACGGTCAGGGTTCGCATGGGCAGTTCAGCTATGTTGACGGCGATGGCGGCGGTGTTCAGGACTTCAACGACCAGAGCTACGGTCCCCGCTTTGACGGACAGCCACGGCCGCAATTCACCGGCCCCGACATGCCCTGGGTTGCTCACCCGGACAACGTGTCGAGCTTCTTCAGCACCGGCCACACGCTCGACGTGAACCTGGCCGCCAGTGGCGGCACCGAGAACGCCGGCGCGCGGCTCGCCGTTGGTGTCGGCAACCAGAACGGCGTCGTGCCGAACAACTTCTTCCAGAAGTTCACGAGCGCGCTCAACGGTCAACTCAAGCTGGGCAACAAGTTCAGCGCGAACGGGAGCCTGCAGTACATCCGCAACAACGCGCTGAACCGCGCGGGCGTCGGATACAACGCGGGCATCATGGAGCAGTTCATCTGGTTCGGCCGCCAGGTGGACATGAACGCGCTCCGTGCGAATTACGACAAGATGAACCAGTTCGGCGCCCACTATAACTGGAACACGAGTTACCACAGCAATCCGTTCTGGCTGCAGTACGACAATCCCGAGCGGGACACGCGCGATCGCCTGATCGGGTCGGTGGCGTTGGACTACAAGCTCACCGACTGGCTCACGGCTGACGTGCATGCCGGTCAGGACTACTACTCCTACAACCAGGAGCAGGACGTCGCGGCACAGAACGTGAGCTGGGCCGGAGCCGGGCTGGGCGACCTCGCCTATAACGGCGCGTTCAGCATCTTCAACAGCCACAACACCGAGCGGAACGTCGGCGCGCTGGTGACGGCGAACAAGCAGGCGACGTCGAAGCTGCTGCTCAACGCGAATGTCGGTGTCAACAAGCGTGACGCCATCTACGCCTCGAACAGCCAGTCCACTGACGGCATCCTGGTGCCCGGCATCTACAACGTGTCGAACGCGGCGATCACGCCGACGCTCAATCAGTACAACGAGCGCCGTCAGATCAACTCGGCGTACGGATCGGCCTCGTTTACCTGGGATGGCTGGTGGACGGTGGAGGGCACGGCGCGCAACGACTGGTCGTCTACCCTTCCGAAAGGCGCCAATTCGTACTTCTATCCGTCTGTCAACACCTCCATTGTGCTGACAGATGCGATTCCAAGCCTCAAGTCCAATTTCCTGTCGTACGCCAAGGTGCGCGGTTCGATAGCGCGCGTAGGCGCGGACGCCGGCCCGTACCAGTTGCAGAGCACGTACAACGGACTGGCGAACAAGTTCGGCTCGCTGCCGCAGTACGCGATCAGCACCTCGATCGCCAACGCGAATCTCCTTCCCGAAATCACGAAGTCCGGTGAAGTCGGGCTCGAACTCGGGTTCTTTGGCGACAGGGCGAGCCTGGACGCGAGCTACTATGAGAAGGCAACGTCCAACCAGATCCTGAGCGTCACGGTGTCTCCGGCCTCGGGATTCAATGCGTTGAACGCCAACGCCGGAAAGATCTCCAACAAGGGCTTCGAGGCGATGCTGAACGTGACGCCCATTCGGACCGCGAGCGGCTTCGAGTGGAACACCACCTTCAGCTATGCGCACAACAAGAGTGATGTCATTTCGCTGGCGCCGGGTCTCACGACGATTCACCTGGACGGTGTTGGCGCAGGCCCAGGCTGGGGCGCCACGGTGGAAGCGCGCGTTGGCGAGCCGTACGGCGCGATCTTCGGCTACACGCTGCGCAGGGACAGTGCGACCGGCCTACCGCTTCTGTCGGACGGTTTTCCGCAGAAGGGTCCGCTCGCCGTGCTGGGCAGCATACAGCCGGACTGGACGGGTGGTCTGAGCAACGAGTTCAAGTACCGGAACCTGTCGCTCAGCTTCCTCGTGGACTTCCACGAAGGGGGCAGCATCCTGAGCATCAGCAACATGTTCGGCGCCTACACTGGTGTCTTCGCGAACACGATTCGCGGACGCGAGGTGGATTGGAACAACCCGGGAATCGTGGCCAAGGGCATTGACCAGGCCACGGGCCAGCCGAACACCACGAATGTGACAACAGAGGACTACAACCAATCGTTCTTCGAGATTCACGAACCGTGGGTCTATGACGACAGTTGGATCAAATTGCGCGAAGTGCGTCTGGGTCTCGATCTTCCGAAGTCTCTCCTCGGGGGACTCCATGCGCAGTCCGCAAGCCTGTCGATTTATGGGCGCAACCTCTGGCTGCATACGAAGGTTCCCAACATCGATCCGGAATTCCAGTACACCACCAGCAACTATCAGGGTGTGGAGTTCGCGGCCATCCCGAATGCCCGCACGATCGGGTTCAACCTTCAGGTGACGCCGTAACCGACGACCATTGGAGATTCCACTACGATGAATATCAGGAAACTTGGAACTATCGTCGCAGCGGTCGCCCTGTCGGTTGGGGCGGTCGCGTGCAACAACGACAAGATCACGGATCTGAACGTTGATCCGAACAACCCCACGACGGCGCCCGCGGCCCCGGTCTTCACGTACGGCGTCCGTGTCGCGACGGCCAGGTGGTTGGGTAGCGGGTATGACAAACGCGGCACCGAGTGGGTGGCGCAGCATCTCGCCGAATGGCAGTACCCGCAGGAGGATCAGTACGCCCGACTCCAGGGCGTTGACACGCAGGGCAGCTTCGACGGGCCGTATACCGCCGAACTGGAGAATCTCGGAAAGGTCGCGGAGTCAGGCCTTGAGAGCGGCCAGGTAGGCATCTATGCGCCGGCGCTGGTCATGCAGACCTGGGCGTATGACTACCTCACGGACACCTTTGGCGACGTGCCCTACTCGGCCGCGCTCAAGGGTGATTCCGGTGTGGCCGGCGCGCTTTCGCCTGCGTACGATGCGCAGAAGGACATTTACACCGGGTTCTTCGCCACGCTGGACAAGGTCCGGACCGATTTGGCGAACGACACGTCGAGCCAGGATCTCGGTAGTGCCGACCCGATCTACGGCGGCGACAAGGCCAAGTGGGCGATGTTCGCGAATTCGTTGCTGGCGCGACTTGCCATGCGCATTGTGAATGTTGATCCCGCTACGGCGGGCGCGGAGCTCACGAAGGCATTCTCGGATCCGGCCGGCACCATTGCGACCGTAGCCGATGAGCCCACGCTCAACTGGCCCGGTGACGGTGTGTACGACAACGGCTGGGCGGACGACTTCAAGACGCGCGACGACCATCGCATGTCGCAGACGTTCATGAAGATTCTGATCGACCGCGCCGATCCGCGTATGCCGATTTTCGCGCAGCCCACGCAGGCGAATCCGGCAGTGTACGCCGGCATGCCGAACGGGTTGGACAATGCGACCGCCGGCAACTACGGCCAGACGGCGTCCAAGCTTGGCCTCATTTTCTATGATGTCACCAGGCCTTCAGTGCTCATGACCGCCGCCGAGATGAACTTCATCAAGGCGGAAGCAGCCGAGCGCAGTCTCGGTGGCCTCACGCCGGCCCAGGCCAAGGGCTTCTACAATGCGGGCATTGAGGCATCAATGGCTCAGTGGGGCGTTGGCGCCGGTGCGGCGGTGGCGTATGAGAACTCGCCGCTGGTCGCGTACGCCGGCGGTGTTGCGGGTGAAAAGCAGATTGCCATTCAGAAGTACATCGCGCTCTACGGCGATGGTGGCCAGGCGTGGTTCGAGTGGCGGCGTACGTGCCAGCCCAACACGCTGGTTGCCGGACCGGCGGCGATCGTGGACTTCGTTCCCCGTCGTTACGAGTACTCCACGAATGAGTTCTCGCGGAACGGCGCGAGTGTGAATGCCGCCATCGCAGCCATGGGCGGTGACACGTTCGACACCCGGATGTACTGGGACAAGAATCCGACTGCCGCACCGACGTACGTGGATGCCAACTCGTGTGAAGGAGTCAGGCCCTGAGGCCTGAGTTGGGCAGAAGTGATGCATTGACAGAAAGCCCCCCGAGCAATCGGGGGGCTTTTTGCAGGCATCGGGGGTACGAATGAGAGTAACGCTGGATATTCAACTTGCGCGCGAGGTGGAATCATGGTGGCCAGAACGATGGTGCTGGGGTGGACACTCGTCTCGCTCATGGCGGTGGCGGGGTGTGCGTCGGGCAATCAGCGCCCGACCACGGATGCCAGCGGCAGCAAGGCGCAGACGTATCTCACCGTGGACAACACGCTGCCCGAAACGTTCCAGATGTACGTGACCGACGGTGTGCGCAAGCTGCGCATGGGGACGGCCATGCCGCTCCGCCAGACGCGAATGCTGATTCCGAGCTCGGTGATCTTCCCGGCGGTATCGCTCGAATTTCTGGCTCAGCCCATGGACAACAGCGGGCCGGCAATCAGCGAGCGGCTTACCATCAATCCCGGTGAGAACGTGGGATTGAAGCTCGCTCGCTGAGTGCGAGCCACGGCCTACTGGACCGCGGACTTGCGCATGAAGAGGATGATCACGCCGTACGGGCTGGAGAGATACCCCGGGCGGTGGACGATGCCGGACGGATAGACTTCCACGTGTCCAATGTCGAACGTGTTCAGTGCGAGCAGAATGCAGGTGTTGGCTGCGCGCTCCTGACCAACGTAGATGGCGGGATTGGACGCATGCTGCACGGTGGACTTGCCGCGCAGATTGACCTCCGGACAATCGCCGTCCTGACTGACCGTCATGTTGGGAAGGCGCTGCTGCAGGACGTCCAGCAGATTGCGCCCATCCGCGTGCAGTTCGTCTTCGTCCAGACTGGTGGTGCCGTCACTGTCCCGAACGCCGTTGAAGGCTGGTGTGGCGGTACCCGCCATGCCGGCGGGATAGCCCGTCGCGCAGGCGACGAGTACAACGGCTCCGACAAGTCCCGCGAACCTTCCCGCGCCGCGTAACATGGTCCCCCCTGGTATGGGGCGTACTGCGTTTTCAAAGCCGAAGCTGCTATTTGCCGCTAAGGTAGGATGAAGTACCGGGGAACGCAATAAACGCGTGGTGGCAACGGCGCCGACTACGGCAACCTCAGGGGTGCCCTCGGGTTGGCTCCGGCGCCGCCGTCCGGTCCTTCAGGGTCGCCGTCCGGTCCCCTCCGGGGTCGGCGTCCGGTTCCGTCCCGGGTCCCCCATCCGGCCCCCCTCCGGCGCTGTCTTGCCGCGATGCATGGGGACCCATATTCTCAGGAGTGGGTCAGCGCGACGCCAGGTACTGATCGTACTTCACCGGGAAGAGCGCGACGTGAAAGTGCGCCGGGTAGTGCTCCTCAGTGGCGTCGAGCACCCCGCGATGCTCGAGAATGAGCAGCGAATGTCGCAGCCAGGTACGGCACTTCGTGTTGGCGGGCCGTCTGAGGTCCACGGCAATGCCGGCCGGATGCACGGAGCGCTCTGAAGCATTGGCGGGTTGCACGGTCTCCGGGCGCACGGCGCTCGTGATCACGAGCAGCTCGCCACAGGCGTGATGATACTCAGCCGCCAGCCGCCGCACGAACGTGCGCGTGACCGGCGTGACATAGGGGAAACTCACATCTCTCGTGACGAAGTGCGGGCTCGCACCCAGTCGCACCAGCGTGCCGCTGCGCAGTTCCCGCTTCACATCGCGCGATGTCCGGGTGAAGTCGAGATCGTGGGCCACCGCGTAGTGATAGGTGTGGTTCACACTGTGACGTGACCCGCGCAGCGACTGGGCGTTGGCCGGAATGGCGTGCGCACACAGCGCGGCGGCGCACGTCGCGAGCGCCGACAGGCGAAGGGAGCGGATCGAGGAAGGACGCATTGCACGAACGGTGGAGAAGAGTCGGCGGGAACGGCTCCCGCATACGCGGGAGTGACGAGGCAGGAGCGCGCAAGTTATGCGGCTTGCGCTCGTGGCGCTACCGCGGCGGCACAGTCTGATTGCCGTTCGCGCAACATGGCGCATGGATTGCGGACTGTGTTGGGGGCAGGATGAACTGAACGGGAGGGTGCTATGACACAGGCAGGCATCGATCTGACACGGGACGCGGTTTCTCATTCCCATGGCAGTCTGGACGCGGCGCGTACGGTCATGGAGCTGCTGCTTGGTCCGCCGGAAACCAGATCGTGTGCCGTTCGCTACTGGGATGGCAGCCAGGATGCTGTCGCGGCCGGAACGCGCCCTTTCTTCACCCTGGTACTCCGCTCGGCCGGTTCGCTGCGCCGCATGCTGACGCCGCCAACAGAGCTGAAGCTGGCCGAGGCCTACATTCGCGGCGACGTGGACATTGAAGGCGAGATCGAGTACGCGGCGGCCATTGGCGAGGAGGTACGCGTGCGGATGGGCCGGCCCGGTGCACTGGCTCGGCTCGTCCGCCACGCGGTCGCGCTGCCGCACGATGACCCCGCCGAGCGCACGCGCAGGCGTCGCGATCATCTCGGACTCCTGGGCCGGCGGCATTCGCGCGCGCGCGACCGCGCCGCGGTGCGGTCCCACTACGATGTGGGCAACGATTTCTACGCCCTCTGGCTGGACGAGCGCATGGTGTATTCGTGCGCCTATTTCCCCACGGGACAGGAAGACATCAACGCGGCGCAGGAAGCCAAGCTGGATCTGCTCTGTCGCAAGCTGCGCCTCGCCCCTGGCGAGCGGCTCCTGGACATCGGCTGTGGCTGGGGCGGTCTCGTACGCTTCGCCGCCAGCCGGTACGGCGTGGACGCTCTTGGCATCACGCTCAGCGAACGACAGGCCAAGCTCGCCAACGCGCGAATCCGCGCCGAGGGGCTCGAGGAGAGCTGTCGCGTGGAAGTGCGCGACTATCGGGAATTCCCGAAAGGCACCGTGTTCGACAAGGTGGTGAGCGTGGGGATGTTCGAGCATGTGGGTCGCTCGCGGCTCCCGACGTACTTTCACGAGGCGGCGCGGCTGACCAGGCCGGGTGGGCTCTTCCTGAACCATGGCATCGTGCGCTCGTTGGGATCCGGTCCCATGCTGCAGTATCTCACCCGGCGTGCGCTCTGGCGTGAAGGCGCCTTCGTCTCCCGCTACGTCTTTCCGGATGGTGAGCTGGTCCCGCTCGACTTTGCGCTGCACTGCGCAGAGAAGGCCGGGCTCGAAGCACGCGACGTCGAGACGTTGCGCGAGCACTATGTGCTGACGCTGCGCCAGTGGGTGCGGCGCCTCGAGAAGGCCCGGGTGCGTGCCGAGTCGCTCGTGGGTGCGCAGACGTATCGGGTGTGGCGCCTCTACATGGCGGCGTCGGCCCATGCGTTCGAGACGGGGAAGATCTCGCTGGCGCAGGTACTGCTGGCGCGTCCGGACGAGCACGGGCACGTGAACGTAGCGCGCACGCGCGCGGACATCTACGCGACCCCCGGCGATTCAGCCAGGGCCGGCAGTGCAGCGTCCAGGAAGAGCTCCGGGGAGGTTGCCGCATAGTGAGGGCGGTTGTCATCACGCGCCCAGGCGGACCGGAAGTCCTCGAATTGCGCGATGTGCCGCGTCCCAGGGCGGGATACCGGCAGGTACTGGTACGTGTGCACGCGGCGGGGCTCAATCGTGCGGACATTCTGCAGCGACAGGGACGCTATCCGGCCCCCAACGATTCGCCCGCGGACATTCCCGGGCTGGAATTCGCCGGCGAGGTAGCCGAGCTCGGACCGGGCGCGGTGGATTGGCGCGTGGGACAGCGCGTCTTCGGACTCGTGAGCGGCGGCGCCTTCGCCGAGTACCTCGTCGTGCACGGGCGCATGCTGGCGGAAATCCCCGACACGCTGGACTGGCCGGCGGCCGCCGCGGTGCCGGAAGCGTTCATCACCGCGCACGACGCGCTCGTGGCGCACGCCTGCCTGCGCGGCAGCGAGCGGGTGCTGATCCATGCGGTGGGGAGCGGCGTGGGACTCTCCGCCGTACAGCTCGTGCGGGCGCTGGGTGCCGTGCCCTATGGTACGTCGCGCACTGCGGCAAAGATCGTCGCCGCCCGCGAGGTTGGCCTGGAGGACGGCGTCGTGATCGCAAACGGAGAACTCTCGGTGATCGCCGAGCACGCGGCCGCCTGGACCGGCGGCGCGGGCGTGGATGTCGTGCTCGACCTGGTGGGCGGCGCGTACGTGGCGGCCTCACTCGCCGCGCTTGCCGTGAAGGGACGGCACGTACTCATCAGCACGCTTGCCGGCGCGCAGGCCGAGATTCCCATTGGGACGATGCTGCGCAAGCGTCTCACGCTGCGCGGCACGGTGCTGCGCTCGCGGCCGCTCGAGGAGAAGATCGCCGCCGTGCGCGCCTTCGCGCGCGAGGTCGTCCCCATGTTCTCGCGCGGCATCGTGCACCCGGTGGTGGATCGGACCTTCCCGCTCGATGCCATCCGCGCGGCGCACGAGTACCTGGAGTCGAACGAAAGTGTGGGGAAGGTGGTGGCTGGTGGCTGGTAGTTGGTAGCTGGACGGTCTACGCTCGACCAGCGACCGGCAACGAGCTACCAACTACCGCCGTTAAGCCAGCAACCAGCTACCAACTACCAGCGACCGTCGTTAAGCCAGCTACCAACTACTGCCGTTAAGCCAGCAACCAGCTACCGCCTACCAGCTTCCATCCTCAAATACCGGAGCAATCCGGACACCAGGCGCCCAGTGGTTCCAGCGAGCGCAATCAGTGGGGCGATGTCCGTATCGGTGAGATAGCCCAGGCGCACGCACAGGAGCCCATGCGTCTCGAGTTCCGCAACGGACCCGCGCGCCATGAGCAGGAAGCGCGCGAACTCTCGTGGCCCTTGGCGGGACTGCCCTTCGGCGATATTGGCGGGAATGGACGCCGCGCAGCGGCGGAGCTGATCGCACAGTCCGAATCGTTCCGATGGCGGCAACCGATCAGCAACACGGTAACTCTCGACAACCAATTCCATTCCCCGCTGCCAGGCTTCGAGATCCTGATAGCCTTGATTTTTCACGGCGCCGCTCGCTCCACCCGAGTTGCACCAAGTCTACGGCAGCCGATGAGGGGGACGTTATCGAAAGAGTGCGGTGGGTGGCATTTGGTTTGACGACGGTAGCTGGTTTAACGACGGTAGTTGGTGGCTAGTAGCTGGTTTAACGACGGTAGCTGGTAGCTGGTAGCTGGTAGCTGGAAGAGCGTAGGGAGTCCAGCTACCAGCTACCACCTACCGTTGTTAAACCAGCTACCAACTACCAACTACCGTCTTCTCACGGAACCACCTCCCCTCCGTTCGCCTCCAGCACGCCGCAGATGGTCGCGGGGCAGGGAGGGGTGGGCGGGCGGGTTTCCGAGATCAGGAGGTCGTCGCCCGCGACGATGCGGTCACCCGGAAGATGGTTGAGCTCGCGCAGGCGCGCCGACGTCGTGCTGTAGCGGCGGGCGATGAGATCAATGGCATCGCCGCGGCGTACGCGGTAATACTCGCGCACGGGCGGGAGGGCGGCGACCGAGTCGTAGAACTGCTTCTCGCGCAGTTGCGCGAGCAGGATGAGCGAGTCACGCCGTTGGGCGGTGCTCACGAGAGCGAACAGCGCGGTGTCGCGGCGGGTGGCGCGCACGGCGAAGCGCCGTGATCCGGTTGCCCCCGTCACCGTGACATGGCGATCGAGCGCGACGCCTCCGGCCTGGATGGCGAACGCGCTGTCATATGGCACGAGCGCCACGTCGAACACGCGGGGCGAACTTTCGGACGGGTAGAGTTCCGGCACCACGCCCACGAAGATCACGTGCTGCGTGGTGGCGGCGAGCACGCCGTACGTGCCGCGATAGAAGTCGTACCAGTGGCGCTGTGACGCGGGTACGCGCTGCAGCACGCGCTCGCCGCTCTCCAGGTGATTGGGAACTTCGCGCGCGGCGATTCCTTCAGCGGTGGCCCGATCGCGCGCGTTGGTGTAGAAGGCGAGCAGTACCACCAGCACCACCGCCGTGGGCGGCGCGAGCCACTTCACGGGAACCCGCGCGGGTCGCGCGCGAAGGCGGGGAACGTCGGCGGATTCGGCGTTCGCCGATTCCACCTCCTGGCGGCGCGCCGGCCCCGCGCGCAGGAGCTGCATCTGCATCACGAGCCACGCCAGCACGCAGGGAATGGTCTTGAGATGAAAGCGGACGAAGACATCACGCTGCAGCCAGTGCGGCGTGATTTCGGTGGACGAGAGCGACACGATGACAATCGTGAGCAC
>DATNDS010000078.1:0-35521 GCA_035553215.1 Gemmatimonadaceae bacterium | reverse complement strand
CTCGGCAATGCGCGGAAAGTAATCGAGCAGGCTGCGCGGCGGGATCCCGGAGAGATCGAGCCACACATGCCGGTGGCGACGCAGGATGAAGAAGGCCTCCTGCATGTAGAGCGGCCGACCCCCATGCGCCATGATCAGCCGCAGATCGGGAAAGTCAATGGCGACGTCGTCCAGCTCCATTGGATTCCCATACTTGCTGCGCGCGCCGGGAAAGACGCTCGTGCCGGTGTGCACCAGCACCGGCAGACCATGCTCCTCGCAGGTGATGTAAATGCGCGCCAGCGCATCCAGTCCCCGTGTGTAGTCGTTCGCCGCGAACGCCTGATGTGGTGGATGCAGCTTGAGCACCCGCACGCCGAGCTCCAGCAAGTGGTGCACGGCGCCCACTGGATCCGGCGCGGTCACAGGGTCGACGCCCCCATAGGGCAGCAGGCGTGCGGGATCGGCCTGGGCATAGCGGGCCGCAAATTCGTTCGTCTCGTCGGTGAACCCCATGATGTGCGGACTTGGATAGTTCACCATGCCCACGCGCGAAATGCCTTCGGCGCTCATGATGTCGAGCAGCATTGCCGGACTGTCCATGAGCGCGAGGAGAAAATCGAAATGCTCCTCCTTGCCCCGCCGCATGACGTCCATCACCGCGGGTTTGAGCTGTCGCCAGGGCTGGATGTGAACGTGCACATCGGTGATCCGCACGTTCTCGAGCGTGTCCTCGCCCTCGGGCGCCTCCATCATCGCCCGGTGAACTCGGCGGTGCGCTTTTCCAGGAAGGCACGTACGCCTTCCGCCTTGTCCGCACTGGAGAAGCAGAGCTGGAAGAGTGCCGACTCCAGCTTGAGGCCATCGTCCAGCGGCAGGGAGAGCGCCGCGCGCGTGGCCTCCTTGGCGGCGGCGATTGCGACCGGGCTTCGCGATGCGATAGTGCCCGCGAGCTGCATGGCGCGGTCGAGCAGGGCAGCAGGTTCGGTGACTTCCTCGACCAGCCGCAGCCGCAGCGCTTCCTGGGCGGAAATGAGCTCGCCGGTGAGAATGAGGCGCAACGCGCCGCCGAGTCCGATGACGCGCGGCAGTCGTTGCGTGGCACCGCCGCCCGGAATGATGCCGAGATTCACCTCCGGCTGGCCGAACTTCGCTGCGGCGGACGCGATGCGAATGTCGCAGGCGAGGGCCAGCTCCATTCCGCCCCCGAGGCAGAATCCGTTCACCGCGGCGATCACCGGCCTCGCCGAGCGCTCGATGGCGTCGTAGATGGATGGTGCGTGCATCGCGCGCCACTGATCCACCGGCGTGCGACCTTCGAACTCCGCGATGTCCGCGCCGGCGACGAAGGCCTTGTCGCCCGCGCCCGTGAGCACCACGGCGCGGACGTGCTGATCCCGGCCGATCGTGTCCATGGCACCCAGAAACGCGCAGCGCACCTGGCCGTCCAGCGCGTTCCGCTTCTCGGGCCGATTGATGGTGATCAGCGCGACAGGCCCCCGCACGTCCAGTGTGACGACGCTACTCTCGGTCATCGATCGTTCTCCCAGCGATAGAAGCCCTGGCCCGTCTTCTTGCCGAGCTCACCCCGCGCCACCTTCTCGCGCAGCAGGGCCGGCGGACGATAGGTGTCGTCGTTCAGCGTGCCGTGGAGATGCTCGGCGATAGCGAGGCGCACGTCCAGGCCCACGAGGTCGGTGAGGCGCAAGGGGCCCATGGGATGATTGTAGCCAAGCTCCATTGCCCGGTCGATGTCTTCCGCGCTCGCCACCTTCTGTTCGAGCATGCGAATCGCTTCCAGTCCCAGCACCACCCCAAGGCGGCTCGTCGCGAACCCCGGCGTGTCACGCACGACGATGGGCTCCTTGCGCAGCAGCCGGGCGAAGTCCTGCGCCCGGGCGATGCTCGCGTCGCTGGTGTCCGCGCCGCGCACGATCTCGAGCAGGCGCATCACCGGTACGGGATTGAAGAAGTGCAGTCCCATCATGCGCTCGCGGTGCCGAAGCACTTCACCGATCGCGGTGATCGAGAGCGAGGACGTGTTGCTCGCGAGAATGGCGGTGGGCCGTACGTACGGTTCCAGCTCCGCGAAGCAGCGGCGCTTGAGCTCGAGCTGCTCCGGAATCGCCTCGATGACCACATCGGCCTCGGCAGCCGCCGTTCGCGGGTCAGCCGCGGATTCGATACGGGCCAGCGATGCGTCGCGATCGTCCGCGGTGCACTTGCCGCGGTCCACCGCGCGGTCGAAGGCGGCCCGCACCTGCTGCTGCGCGCTGACGAGCCGCCCCGGGTCCGCGTCCGTGAGCGACACGTGGCACCCCGCCAGCGCCGACACGTATGCGATGCCGTGTCCCATGGTCCCCGCGCCAATCACGGTCACGCGAAGTCCGCTGGTCATGACGCGCTCCCGATCGCCGACCGCAGCTCGCCGAGTACATCCGTGCAGAGTCCATCCACAGCCTGTGTCGTCAACGCGCGTGCGACTTCGGGACGGTTGACGGTCCACGCGATGACCCGGCCGCCGGCCGCGTGCACCGCGCCGACCAGAGGAGGAGTGATCAGCTCCCAGTGCGGCCAGACATCGCGTGCGCCGGTGTCGCGCATGCTGCCAGCAATGTCCGTTGGCGCACGATCGAAGAGGAGGCCGCGGCGCAGCTCGGGCGCGAGCTCGCCCAGGCGGCGAATGGCATCGTGGTCAAAGCTGTGCACGGCGCACCGGGACGGCATGGCGGACCTGCGAATCTGCTCCACGACCGCGCTCTCGATACCCGCACCCTTGAGTTCCACGAACAGCTCCGCACGTCCCTTCACCACGGCGAGCGTCTCCGCGAGCGTGGGGATGAGCGCCATGCCGCGAATGGAAAAGCCCTGCAGCTCGTCAAACGTGAGCGCATCGATGCGTCGTCCAGCGAGTCGTCCGCTTGGCGCGGTCGCACGAGGAACGGGATCGTGGTGCACCACGACGGTGCCGTCGCGCGTGACGTGAACGTCGATCTCGATGCCGTCGGCACCGAGTTCGAGCGCCCGGAGAAACGCCGGAAGCGTGTTCTCCGGGCGCTCGCGCGGCGTGCCGCGGTGCGCGATGAGTAGCGGGCGGCGCGCCGCGGGGTCGGCCGGACCCGGTTGCGGATCAGTCGTCACTCTTCTTGGGGGCGATCCAGTCGTTCTCCTTGAAGATCTGCCGCAGCAGCTCCCGGTCCTCCATGGTAGGCGTGACGGAGGCCACGTAGTCGGCGTACCGCTCCTTCTCGATCGCATCGCCGTGCACCGTGAATGTCTTGCCCCGATACTCGCCAATGCGCCGGTTGAACTTGACGCTCGGGACGTAGAGCTGCGGCTGGTCCTCCGGGACGTGAAGATTCAGACGGTCAATGAGTCCCTGGATTTCCTGGCGGTACAGCTCACGCGCGTACTCGTTGAGTCGCGCGCGATCCGGCGTCTGCGGATTGGTCCGCTCGTCGAACCGCCCCTTGAGTCCCCAGGTGTACGCCCACTGCGCCGAGGACGAGTTGTCCGTCCCGAAGAGATCGAAGGCGGTGGACACCCACTTGTTGAAGTAGCGCTGCATCACGGCCGTCGGAATCCGTCGCGCCTTGATGATGCGATGAAGCCCGTTGTTGCCCGTGCCGAGATGGAAGGATTCCTCGCGCAGCATGGGCTTCATGGAACGCGACAGTGGCGCGAACGCCGACGTGGACATCATCTGCAACTGGAACTTCCCGTCGCGATCGATGAATTCGGTATAGGTGAAGAAGTCGAGCCAGTTTTCCACGCGTTCGTTGAATGAGCCGAGCAGCCGTTCCTGTTCATCGGCGCGCCGCTGCAGCAGCTTCTCCGCCTCGCGTTTCCCCTCATCGCCGAAATGGGACACGAGCAGGTAGGACATCTGCCAGCCGTGGCGCATTTCCTCCGCCATGACGCGATAGATGGAGAGGAGATCGTAGTCGCTGGGTGCGTTCTCGAGCAGCGAGCGCTGCTGTTCGACGGATGCGAACTCCGTGTCGCCCTGATACACGATCAGCGTCTGCAGGGCATCGCGGATGCGCTGATCCGGAATGTGCATGACGGTCTTCCATTTCGACTGGCCGCGATAGTGGCCGAACTCGATTTCCGAGACGTCGGGATCGGCCAGCTTCACGTCAAAGCGATAATCCGTGAGCTCCCTGGCATCGAGTCCGATGTCATTCTGCCAGACCTTGAAGAGGTCGGTCCAGTCATCAAAGTTGGTGATTTTCGCGAGAGGCATGTCGCTGTACTCCTTGGTTCTGGAACGAATGAGTCAGGTCGCGAACGAATGAGTCAGGTGGCGCCGGGTGTACCAAAGTGCGCTTCTCGTTTCTCGACGAACGCTGAGACGCCCTCCGCGGCATCGCCCGAGGCGAAGCAGCGGAGCTGGGCGTCCAGTTCGAAGTCCAGCATTTCGGGCAGCGTGCGAGAGCCCGATTCGTACACGGCGCGCTTCGCCGCGGCGAGCGCCAGTGCGGGTTTTGCCGCAAGTGTCCGCGCCAGCTCCATCGTCGTCCTCGCCAGGTCGGCGTGCGGCACGACGCGATTGAACAGGCCGAGTCGCAGACACTCCGCTGCGTCGATCACATCCGCCAGCCAGAAGAGCTCCAGCGCCCGCGCCGGGCCGACGAGCCGCGGAAGGAAATACGTGCCGCCCCAGTCCGGAACGAGCCCAATGCGATTGAACGTCTGCCCCAGCCGCGCCTGATCGCTCGCGATGCGGAGGTCACACGCCAGCGCGAGATTCGCGCCGCCGCCGGCCGCGACCCCATTGATGCATCCGATCACCGGCTTTTGCGACGCGCGCATGGTCGTCACGACGCGCCGGCCCGCTTCGACCAGCGCCGCCATGGCATCCGCGTCGCGCCGCGCGATGAGGTCCCGCAGATACGTGACGTCCGCTCCGGCGCAGAAGGCGCGCCCGGCGCCGGTGACCACGATCACGCGCACGGTCGCATCGTGCTCCAGCTCCAGTATCGCGTCGCCCAGCTCGGTCCGCATGGTTCCCGCGAAGGCGTTGAGCTTTTCGGGACGGTTGAGCGTCAGCGTGCCGACCGCACCGTCACGCGCCAGCAGAATGTGCTCGTAGCTCATGCCGCTACACGCTCCACGATGGTGGCGATGCCCTGGCCGACGCCGATGCACATCGTGGCGAGACCGTAGCGGACGCCGCGGCGCCGCATCTCGTGCACGAGCGTGGTGAGCACACGCGCTCCGGACGCGCCGAGTGGATGTCCGAGCGCGATGGCTCCGCCGTTCACGTTCACGCGCGCGGGGTCGAGCCGCAGTTCGCGAATGCAGGCGATGGACTGCGACGCGAATGCTTCGTTGAGTTCGATGAGATCCAGATCGTCCACGCCGAGCCCGGCGCGGGTCAGCGCCTTGCGCGTGGCCGGGATGGGTCCCAGTCCCATGACATCAGGCGACACGCCCGCGACGGCGGACGCCACGATGCGCGCGAGCGGCGCAGCGTTCGACTCGCGCGCCGCCCGTTCACTCATCACGAGCAACGCGCTCGCGCCATCGTTGATCCCGCTGGATGAGCCGGCCGTCACCGTACCGCCCTCGCGGACGAACGCCGGTCGCATCGCCGCGAGGGACGCCATGGTGGTCTCCGGCCGCGGGTGCTCATCGCGGTCCACGATGCTGACCGCGCCGCGCCGGCCCGCAACGCGCACCGGCACGATCTCATCCGCAAAGCGCGCGCTCTGCACGGCGCACGCCGCACGCCGCTGGCTCTCGCACGCGAAGGCGTCCTGCTCCTCGCGCGTGATACCATAGCGGCGGGCGACCGCCTCGGCGGTTTCACCGAGTGAAATCGTCCACTCGCGCGGCATGTGTGCGTTGGTGAAGCGCCACCCGACCGTGGAATCCGCCGCGACCGGTGCCGCGCGGGGAAACCCATCTTCGGGCTTGAGCATCACCCAGGGCGAGCGCGACATGCTCTCCACGCCGCCCGCGACGAACCGCTCGCCTTCACCCGCGTGGATCGCCTGCGCGGCGCTCACCACAGCCTGCAGCCCCGATCCGCACAGCCGGTTCACGGTTTGTCCCGGCACATCCACGGGCACGCCGGCCAGCAGTGCCGCCATGCGCGCCACGTTGCGATTGTCCTCACCGGCCTGATTGGCGCATCCCATGATCACGTCGTCCAGCGCCGCGGCGTCGACACCGGTGCGCTCGATCAGCGCCCTGATCGCCACGGCAGCCAGATCATCAGGCCGCATGCGCGCCAGCGCACCCGCATGGCGGCCGATGGGCGTGCGCACGGCACCCATGATGAACGCGGTCATGAGCGGGAAGCGCCGGCCCGCGGCCGGCTGCGGGAAGCGGGCGCCTCCCTTCGGGAGCGCCCTGGGGGAAGCGCCGCGCGAAGCGCGGCTGCGAGACCTCGCCCCGTCACCCCTCTCCCGATAATCCGGAATCGGGAATGCGGAATCGAAGGCCCGGGCGCAGGACATGGGGCGCGCCGCAGCCGCCGGGCCATTGGCCCGGCGGCGCTTCCCGCAGGGCGCTGCCGCAGGCAGCCGCCCACTTCCCGCAGGTCGCCTTCGGCGACCGCTTCCCGCAGGCGGCCTCTGGCCGCCGCTTCCCGGCCAGCTAGAGTGACACCCATACCGACTTCACCTGGCTGTACCCCTCCAGCGCGTGCATGCCCAGGTCCCGGCCGAATCCGGACTGCTTGAACCCGCCGAAGGGCGACGCCGCATCGTACATGTTGTACGTGTTGATCCAGACCGTGCCGGCGCGCACGGCGCGTGCGGTTCGCAGGGCCTTGCCGATGTCGCGAGTCCAGATGCCGGCGGCGAGACCATAGATCGTGTCGTTCGCCAGCCGGGCGGCGCCGGCAACGCCATCGTGGAACGTCATCATCGCGAGCACCGGTCCAAATATCTCCTCGCGCGCGATGGTCATGCCCGGCTCGACATCGCCGAAGATGGTGGGCGCCACGAAGTACCCCTTTCCGTTCACCGGCGTGCGTTCGCCCCCCGCCAGCAGCGCCGCGCCCTCGCGGCGTCCGGTCTCGATGTAGCCCAGCACGCGCTCCATCTGTGCTTTCGAGACGATCGCGCCCAGCCGCGTCTTGGGATTGAGCGGGTCACCCGCCACCATGCGCGCCGCGCGCTCGAGAATCTTCTCGGTGAGCGCGTTCCGCACACTGTCCTCCACAAGCAGCCGCGACCCCGCCGCGCACACTTCGCCCTTGCCGTAAAAAATGCCCGTGAGCGCCCCGCGTGCCGCCGCATCGAGATCCGCATCCGCGAAGACGATGTTCGGCGACTTGCCGCCCAGCTCCAGCGACAGCTTTTTCACCGTCCCGGAGGCATCGCGCATGATCTGCTTGCCGACCTCCGTGGATCCGGTGAACGCGATCTTGTCCACGTCGGGGTGCTGCACGAGCGCCGCGCCCGCGACCGACCCGCGTCCCGCGACGCAGTTGAAGGCCCCGGCGGGAAACCCGGCTTCGAGCGCAAGCTCGGCCATGCGAAGCGCCGTGAACGGCGTCTGCTCCGCGGGCTTGAGCACGATGGTATTCCCGCACGCCAGCGCGGGACCGATCTTCCACGCGGCCAGCGACATGGGGAAGTTCCACGGAACGATCGCGCCGACCACGCCGAGCGGTTCGCGCAGCGTGAAATTCAGGAACGGCCCATCCACCGGAATGGTCTCCCCGTGGACCTTGTCTGCCCAGCCGCCATAATAGCGGAACGTCTCCGCCGTGAGCTTGAGATCGATGAGCGATTCGAACACCGGTTTGCCGTTGTTCAGCGTCTCCAGACGCGCCAGCTCATCCTTGTGCTCCGTGCACAGCTCACCGAGACGATAGAGCAGCTCGCCGCGCCGCCGCGCGCTCATTCCGCGCCAGGCATCACTCTCGAACGTCGCGCGCGCGGCGTGCACGGCGCGGTCCACATCCGATGCATCGCCCTCGGCCACGTGCGCGATCGCCTCCTCCGTGGCGGGATTCACGACAGTGAACGTCGCGCCGGAAGCGGCATCGCTCAGCTCGCCCTGGATCACGAGCTGCGTGGGGAAGCGATCCGTAGTCGCTGCGGCACTCATGCGTCAGCCTCGCGCATGGTCAGCGGCCCGTGAATGTGGGCTGTCGTTTCTCCACGTAGGCCCCGATGCCTTCCTTGGCATCGGCGCTCTTGAAGAGCAGGCTCTGCAGCTCCCGCTCCATGGCAAGACCGTACTCAAACGACACCTCGGCGCCGGACTGCACGGCACGCTTGATGTGTCCCACCGCCATGGCCGCCTTGTTGGGCAGGCAGAACTGGCGGGCGTAGAGCATCACGTTCTCCCACCACTCGTCCTTGGGATAGACCTCGTTCACGATGCCCAGCGACTGCGCTTCCTCGAAGGAAAAGGTGCGTCCCGTCACCATGAGCTCGATCGCCTTGGCCTTGCCGACCAGCCGCGCCAGACGCTGTGTCCCGCCCGTGCCCGGCAGCACGCCCAGGTTGACTTCAGGCAGCCCGATCTTTCCCGCATCCTGTCGCGCAATACGGATGTCGCACGCCATGGCGATCTCGAGCCCACCACCCACGCAGTGTCCGTTGATCGCGGCGATGACCAGCTTGGGCGTCTGCTCGAGACGGCTCAGGGTTTCATTGGCGTGGAGGCAGAAGTAGTACTTGAAGGTGGGGTCCACCTCGTTGAGCATCTTGATGTTCGCGCCGGCCGAGAAAAACTTGTTGCCCGCTCCGCGAATCACGATCACCTGCACGTCGTTGTCGAATCGCGCGCGCAGCACGCACTCGTCCAACTGGCGCATCATGTCGTGCGTGTACGTATTGGCGGGCGGGTCGTTCAGCTCGAATACCGCGATGTTCCCGTCCTTCCGGTATGTGACCAGAGCGGACGTGGCACGGTCAGTCATGGTGGCGGTCATGGCAATCTCGACAAAAGGAGGATGGATGATGGCGTGACTGGCCTAGCCCGCCGATGCGTGCGGAATGACCGCATCCGACACGGGAAGTCCCACGTAGCCGCCGAGAAAGAGGCGGCAGATGTTCTGACTCAGGAGCTCGACGCCGACGTCGCCCAGTGGATCGTACCAGTTGTAAATCCAGTTCATCATGCCGAAGAGCGAGTACGCGGCGACCCGCCGGTTCAGGTGCGCTGGCCCATGCGCGGTTTCGAGGTCGGCGAGAATGTCCATGAGCATGCGCGTGTAGTCGTGCTTCATGTCGTTCACACGCTGGAGAAAGTCTCCGCTCAGCGCACCCGCCTCGTGCGACAGGACCTTCATCTCCGCCATGTGCGAGGCGAAGTAGTCGAGGTGATTGTCGACGAAGCGTGCGAGACGTTCCACCGGATCCGTCACGCCGGAGAGCGTGTCCCGCGCGCCGGCGAGCACCGCCTCGAAGTTGCGCTGCTGGATGAGGAACAGCAGCTCATCCTTGCTCTGTACGTAGTAGTACACGCCGGCCAGCGACACGCCCGAGGCCCGCGCCAGATCGCGCATGCTCGTCCGGTGGTAGCCCCGGTCGGCGAACACCTTCGCGGCAGCCGCCAGCAGCCCGTCCAGCTTCTGATCCCGGTTCGAAGTCGTCATGGTGGCCACGAATAAGAGTCGAACGCTCGTTCAAGTTCAACGTACGCCCTGATCCGGACCCAGTCAAGCAAACCCTTCAGCCGTGCGCCTTAACACTTTCCATGGTGGCGGCGTCTCATCTCGCGACAGCATGCCTGAACCCCTTCTGACACCCGCCGAACCCGGCGACGGCGCGCTGATCGCGCGCTGGGAGGCCGGGGACGAACGGGCGGCAAGCCAACTGGTCACCAGGCACGCCGCAGCCGTGTCGCGCTTCGTCGCCAGCCTGGGTGCGCGGCAGGATGTGGAGGAGATCGTCCAGGACACGTTCGTCCGGGCGTTTGCATCGGTGGAGGGATTTCGTGCGGAGAGCTCGTTCAGGACCTGGCTGTTCACCATTGCGCGCAATCTCGTGCGGGATCGGGCGCGCAGCGACAGAACGCGACGGGTCACCGTGCCGATCCTGGAGGAGCACCTCGCCACCGAACATGATGCGCTCGATCGGGTGGTGGCGGACGAGACGGAGGATCGCATGCGCAGTGCCGTCCGGGAACTGTCGCCCACGCAGCGTGCGGTGTTCATGCTGCGCGTGACCGAAGGCCTGTCGTACCGGGAGATCGCCACGGTGGTTGGCACCACCGAAGGCGCGGCGCGGGTGCACTATCATCACGCCATGCGTGCCATCAAGGAGTTTCTCGATGACTGACTGTCCGCGCGCGGATGTGCGCGACCTGCTGCCCGACCTGCTGCACGACACGCTCGACGTGTCGTCGCGCGCCGAGGTCGAGCGCCACCTCACCACGTGCGCATCGTGCACTCAGGAACTGGAGCTGCTTCGATCCCTGCGCTCCGCGCTCTCCGATGCACCGGCGGTTGACGTCACGCGCATCGCGGCGGCGGTGCATGCCGCGCGGACGATGGCGCCGGTCGCCGGGCATGAGCGGCGCGGCGCGACGGACTGGCGTCACGACTGGCGCGTGGCCGCGGCGATCCTGCTCGTCGCCCTTGGCGCCGGTGGCTACGCGCTCGCGCACGCCAGCCACGGCAGCCCAGTGACGCCGCCCGTTCAGGTGGCCAGTCGACCCGGACAGCCTGTGACGGCGGGTCCACCGCTGAATCCGGGTGCGGGACAGGGCAGCCCGGCGGTCGCGACACCGCCGAACGGCGCGGCAACCCCGTCGGGCGCCGCGCGGCCAGGCGGAGCGGTCGCGGCGCCGTCCACCGGACTGATGCTCGGCGCCGGTGTCAGTGATCTGCCCACGGCCGACATCCAGGCGCTGCTCGACGCGGTGAATGAAATGGACGCCATTCCACGCGCGGATCCTGCACCCGCACTCGAACCCGCCGGGGAGGACATCCTGTGATCACGCGTCTCTTCGCCGTGACTCCGCTCGTGTGCGTGACGGCGATCGCGCTCGTCGCGGCGCCGCGCACGCGCGCGCAGCAGCAGGATCAGACGCCAGCGCCGCAGCCCGCCACGGCGCCAGTGCCGTCCGCCGCGCAAAGTCAGGCTCGGCGCTCGCTGGAGCAGCAGTTGCAGCAGCGTATGGGGCAGGTCGTGCGCAAGCGCCTGCAGCTTACCGATACGCAGTTCACGCAGTTGCAGGCGGTCAACCTGAGGTATGCCGGCCGCCGCGCGCGATTGCTGCAGCAGGAGCGCGGCCTGCGCCAGCAATTGCGCCAACAGGTGCTGCGCGGTGCCCAGGCGGATCAGGCGAAGGTGAGTACGCTGCTCGACCAGATCATGACGCTGCAGGAAAGCCGCCTCGCGCTGACTCGTGAGGAGCAGCGGGATCTCACGCCATTTCTCACGCCGGTGCAGCGCGCCCGGTACGCGGCCATCCAGGATCAGGTCCACCGGCGCATCACCGAGTTGCGCCGGCAGCGCCAACAGCGCCAGCAGCAGCGAGGGACGCGGCCGCCGCGCCGTTGAGTGCTGCGCCTCCCGCGGCTAGATTGCGCGCACCTTGCCCGGGTGGCGGAATTGGTAGACGCAGGGGACTCAAAATCCCCCGGCCTTCGGGCCTTGCGGGTTCGAGTCCCGCCCCGGGTACTTCCTGCATCGGAGCCCGCTCATGCCCGTGGAAGTCGTCGCCCGCCACGCGGACGCCGCGTCGGTGGATGTGTCCCTGCTCGTGATCGCTCTCCCCAGGGGGACGTCACTCCCTGCGGAACTCGTGTCGCTCGATGCGATGCTGGGCAGTGCGATCGCGCGCACGCTCGGACGCAAGGACTTCCGGGGAGCACGCGATGAGACACTGCATCTCGCCGGCGCCACCGCGGGTCCGCAGCGGGTGCTGCTCGTGGGATTGGGTGACGCGGCCGATGACCCCGCTGCGCTGCGCCGCGCGGCCAGTCTGGCGGCGCGCCAGGCGCGGACGCTGGGCACGCCGGCGCTGGGTTGGTGGTCCGGTGCAGCCGGTGACAATGCTGCCGAGGCCGTGACGCTGGGCCTCACCACCGGCGCATGGGAATACACCGAGCTCCGGACACCGTCCACCGGTGACGACCGGAATACCGCGCTCGAGAACGTCGTGCTGCTCGCCAGCGACGAACACGCGGCGACGGCCGGCATCGCCCGCGGTCTCGCCATTGGCGAGGGAATGGCCATCGCGCGGCGCCTCGCCATGATGCCCGGCAACCTCTGTACGCCGGAGTATCTCGCCAGCACTGCCCGCGAGATCGCGCAGCGGCACGGCATGACGGTCACGGTGCTCGGCCGCGCCGAGATGCAGCGCGAGAAGATGGGCTCCTTGCTCTCGGTCGCGCAGGGCACGCCGCAGGATCCCAAGCTGATATCGCTCGAATATCGTCATGGCGCGCCGGACGCCAAGCCCATTGTGTTCGTGGGGAAGGGACTGTGCTTCGATTCGGGCGGCATTTCCATCAAGCCGGCGAGCGGCATGGAGGACATGAAGTTCGACATGTGCGGCGCAGCGGGCGTACTCGGCGCCATGGAAGCCATCGCGCGACTCGACCTGCCGCTCAATGCGGTGGGTCTCGTGGGCAGTACCACCAACATGCCGTCGGGTACCGCCGTGAATCCCGGCGATGTCGTGCAGAGTCATCTCGGCCCGTTCATTGAAGTCATCAACACGGACGCGGAAGGGCGGCTGGTGCTGGCCGACGTGCTTTCATACGCACGGCGCTTCACGCCAGCGGTCGTGATCGATGCCGCGACGCTCACCGGCGCCTGTGTCGTTGCGCTCGGTCACGCCGCGACGGGGGTGTTCGGGAATGACGAGGCGCTGGTGCGGGAAGTGCTCGATGCGGGGACGCGCGCCGGCGAGCGTGGCTGGCACCTGCCACTCTTCGAGGACTATCGTGAGCAGATGAAGAGCGATGTCGCGGACATCAGGAACTCGGGCGGCCGCGCCGCCGGCGCGAGCACCGCGGCCATCTTCCTCAGGGAGTTCGTCAGGGATTTTCCATGGGTTCACATGGATATCGCGGGTACGGCCTACAGCGACAAGGATCTCGGCCATCTCCCGAAGGGTCCTACCGGCGTGCCCGTCGGAACATTCGTGGAATTTGCGCGAGGGAGGTCGAGCTGAACGTCGGGAGGAGCTGGTCCGGGCGTGAGTGGCTATTGATCGCGGCGATGGCGCTGCTGGCACCCGCGCTCGCGCGGGCCCAGCAACCCGCGCGCGACACCACGCGCGTCCCGCACGACACCTCGGGCGCGCCGCGCGACACCGGTCGCGCGGGAGCCGATACGACGCGGCATCCGGCGGTTCCGCTTCCGTCGGATACCACCAGGGACACAACCAAAGTGCCCAAGGACACGATCAAGGCGCCGCTCGCGCACGCCGAGCGCCCGCTGCTCCTGGGTGTGGGCAGCCAGTATCACTGGGATCGCGACTCGATCTTCTCCTCCGGCGCCGCGAATCTGCTCGACCTGCTGTCCACGATTCCCGGCGTCACGGTCTTTCGCTCGGGGTGGCTCGCGTCGCCGCAGTACGCGGCGTATCTGGGTGACCCCGGCCGGGTTCGCGTTTTTCTCGATGGCGTGGAGCTGGAGCCGCTGGATCAGCGCGCCGGGGGCGTGCTGGACCTGTCCGAGGCCCAGCTCTGGTCGCTCGAGGACGTCTCCGTGGAACGTGGCGCCGATGAGCTCCGCGTGTACCTGCGGAGCTGGTCCGTCCGCCGCACGACGACCAGCACCCGCATCGACGTGGAAACCGGCGACCAGGGTACGAATCTGTATCGCGCATTCTACGGCAAGCGCTATGGCAACGGGCTGGCCTTCCAGCTCGGCGGCAAGCAATGGGGCACCGCGAGCAGCCCAAACATTGGCGGCGGAGACGAACTCGCGCTCATGGGCCGGCTGGGCTGGGCCAGGGGACCATGGAGCCTCGACGCCACGGCGACGCGATCCAGTCTGTCGCGCGACGAGCAGGACCCGCAACTGGCCGATGCAACCGGCGGTGTGCCGGCCGAAGACCGGACGCGCACGGATGCGTACGTGCGCGCGGGCTATGGTGATCCCGATGCCGGCGCCTGGGCGCAACTCATGGCCGCCGTCGAGAAGTTTGACGAGCATACGCCCTTCCGACCATCACCGCTCACCTTCGCGGCCGCCGACACCGCGGACACGGTGACATCGGGCACGCAGTACATCGCCACGGGCGGCCTGACGCGCTGGGGACTCCGGCTGAGCGCCGCCGAACGACTGCACGTGCTCGAGCATCGCACATTCAATTCGCTCTCCGGTCGGATCGCCTACGAACGCCCGTCGCTCGCCGTCTCGCTCTTCGCGGATTATCGCGGCGGGGACACGACGTCCACCGAGGAGGCAAGCGCGCGATGGACACCGTTCGGACGCGTCACCCTCACCGGCGCACTGACGCGGCGCCATGGCAGCGCGAACGGAGTGTCCACCGGCGCCACCTATGCCATGCGCGGCGAAGCAGGCCTGCGAGTCGGGCAGTTCTGGATGAGCGGCGGTGTCATGCGGCGCGATGCGGAGGTCGTCCCCGGACTCGTCGCATACGGCCCCGGCTTCGCGAGCGCGCTCTCCAGCAGCGGCTCGGCGATCTTTGGCACGCTGCGCGGAAAGGTGTACCAGGACATTGGCCTCGATGTGTCCGCCGCGCGCTGGAACGCGGACGGCTATTACCGCCCGCAGCTCCAGTCACACGAGGAGATCTACCTCGACACGAAGTGGCTGCACCGCTTTCCCTCGGGGCACTTCGGATTTTTCGGCTCGGTGGCACACGAATACCGCGGGAACGTGATCTTTCCGGGAATCGGAACCGCGGAGTCGCTCGACGGGGGCGGCCAGATCGCGGTCTACAATCACGTGCTGCTCACCCGCATCGAGGTGCGCATTCTCGATGCCGTCATCTTCTTTCACTCGATGTACGGGATCAGTCCGCCCATCTTCGAGTACGTACCCGGATTCCTGCAGCCCCGTCAGCGGCTGCTCTATGGAGTTCGCTGGCAGTTCTGGAATTGACAAGAGCGTTGTGCGGTCGTAACTTACGCGACTGCTCATGATACGAAGCATGACGGGGTATGGCACCGCGACGGGGGCTGTCGGATCGCAGCGCGTGACGGTGGAGCTGCGAACCGTCAATCATCGATTCTTCAATCCCAACATCAAACTCCCGGGCGCCCTGTCGCGCTGGGAAGGCGAGGTGCGCGACGCGCTGCGCAAGGCGATCGCGCGGGGACACGTGTCGCTCACCGCGCGTCTGGAACGCGACAGTGCGGCGCCGGCGCGAGTGGATGAAGCGCGATTCGCGGCCTATGCCGCCCAGCTTCGGGCCCTGCAATCGCGCCATGGCTTCACCGAAGCACTCGACATGCAGACGGTGCTGCGCATGCCAGATGTGATTTCGGGCGATGCGGTGGACGAATTGCCTGACGGTCCCTCGGATCTGCTGGCCGTTGTCAGGAGCGCGCTCGAGTCGCTGGAGCGGATGCGCGACGCTGAAGGAGCGCGGCTGGCGGTCGTGCTGGAGGACCGTGCGGCCATGCTGGAGCAGGCGATGGGACGGGTCGCCGTTCGCGCGCCCGAGCGGCTGGTCGCCGAGCGGGACCGGCTGCGCCAGAACGTACGTGAGCTGGCACAGGGCGTGGACGTGGATCCGATGCGACTCGCGCAGGAAATCGCGGTGATGGCCGACCGCCTGGACGTATCCGAGGAAGTCGACCGGTTCCGCGCGCATCTCGAAGCGTTTCGCGCCGCGCTGCACGCGCCGGATCGGTCGCCCGTTGGCAAGCGCCTTGGCTTCCTGCTGCAGGAACTGCTGCGGGAAGCCAATACGACCGGCAGCAAGGCGCGTGATTCGGCCATGATGCACGACGTGGTGGCGGTGAAGGAGGAGCTGGAGCGGATGGCGGAGCAGGTGGAGAACGTCGAGTGACGGCCTTTCCGATCATTCTCTCGTCTCCGTCCGGAGGCGGCAAGACCTCCATCGCGCGCTGTCTGCTGCAGGCACGACGGGATGTCGGCTATTCGGTTTCGTGCACGACGCGTCCGCCGCGCGAGGACGAAGTGGAAGGCGAGTCGTATTACTTCCTCTCCACCGGCGAGTTTCTTGCGCGGCAGCAGCGCGGGGAATTCGCAGAGGCCGCCGAAGTGCACGGCAACCTCTACGGCACATTGCGCAGCGAGGTCGCACGGGTGTTGTCACGGGGGCAGTACGTGATCATGGATATCGACGTGCAGGGCGCCGCACAGTTTCGGGTCGCGTTTCCGCAGTCGGTGCTCATTTATGTGCTGCCACCGTCGGGAGAAGTCCTGCTCGAGCGACTGCGCGCGCGGAACACCGAGAGTGCCGCCTCGCTCAAGAAGCGGCTGGTGAGCGCGCTCGTCGAGCTGCGGGCGGTGCCGATGTATCACTACGTGGTGCTGAACGATGATCTGGAACGCGCAACGACCAGCGTGTCGGGAATCATCGACGCGGAAGGGTTGCGGCGCGAGCGGTTGAAGAATGTCGAGCGCGACGTTCGCGCCATCATTGAGCGGTTGGAACGGGAACTGGACACCTGAGCACACGGGAGCTATCGAACCATGCAAGTTTTCACTCCGGCGGAAGTCGCGAAGAACGCGACCAACAAGTATCTCGGCGTGCTCATCGCGGCCAAGTTCTCTCGGCTGCTCAATGAGTTCCCGCGCCTCTCTCCCGACGTGCGCGAGAAGAAACTCACGACGCGCGCGCTCGAGGAGCTGACCGAAGAAGACGGCATCAAGTATCGCGTCGTGCCGCGTCGCGGCCACTGACCCCGTTCGCCGTGCGCCCCTGTGACGGGCGGCGCGTGCTGCTGGGTGTGACCGGCGGCATTGCCTGCTACAAGACCGGGTGGCTGGCGCGTCTGCTCTCGCAAGCCGGCGCGGACGTCGACGTGGTGATGACGCAGGCCGCCACGCAGTTCGTCTCGCCCATCACCTTCGAAGCCCTCACCGGGCGTCCGGTGCACACCGACCTGATCGCGAGGGGCCGGGCTCTCGATCACATCCACCTGGCACAGGACGCCGATGCGATTGTCGTGGCGCCCGCCACCGCTGATTTCCTCGCCCGCGCTGCGTGCGGGCGGGCCGACGATCTGTTGTGTGCGTGCCTGCTGGCCGCGCGAGTGCCGGTGCTGCTCGTGCCGGCCATGAACGACCGCATGTGGAGCCATGCGCAGACGCGGGCCAACGTGGCGCACCTGCGTGAACTGGGCTATGCGATCCTGGAACCGGACGAAGGGCCGCTCGCCGCGGGTGAGGGAAGCGGCCCGGGACGCATGCCGGAGCCGGACGTGATCTTCGCGCACGTGGAGCGGCTGCTGGAGCGCCACACGCTCGCGGGCCACCGCGTGGTCGTGAGCGCGGGTCCGACACGAGAGCCCATCGACCCGGTGCGCTTCCTGTCGAATCGAAGCAGCGGCAGAATGGGCGTCGCGATCGCCGCGGCGGCGTGGCGGCGTGGTGCGGATGTCACGCTGGTCGCCGGCCCGCTCGAGGTGGCGCCGCCCGCTGGTGTGACGCTGATTCCCGTGGAGACCACCCGGCAAATGGCGGACGCGATCGCGGTGGCGATCCCCTCGGCGTCCGTTCTCATCATGGCGGCGGCACCCGCGGATTTCCGCGCGGCGCAGCCGGCGACGCAGAAGATCAAGAAAGCGGCCGCGCCAGCGGCCATCGAGCTGACGGCAACACCCGATGTACTCGCCTCCACGGCGACGCTGCGGCCATCGGGCATGGTGACGGTGGGCTTCGCCCTCGAGACGAACGAGCTGCTCGCGAACGCCGGCGCCAAGCTCGCCGCGAAACATCTCGATCTGATCGTCGCCAATGATGCGCTCGAGGATGGTGCCGGTTTCGCGGTGGACACCAATCGCGTCACGCTGATCGGCCGCGACGGGAGGCCGGAGGTGCTTCCGCTGCTCAGCAAGGTACTCGTGGCCGATGCGATTCTGGACCGCGTCGAGGCACTGTTGCATGCGCGCTGAGCAGCTCCTTCGTCGCTACCTCGAACAGCGGCGCGAGCTGGGCGAGCAGGATCTCGTGCTCGATGGCATGACGGTGGACCAGGTCATGCATCTCGTTGGAGCGGGAGGGCGCGCCCCAACGCCGGCTCAGATCGACGAGCGGCCCGCATCGCCTCGCGTGGCGGAGTCCACGCCCGATGCCACATGGCGCGAACTGCTGGAGGCGCAGCCAGGCGAGCCACGGGTCGAGGAGGTGAAAATGGCGCGGGCGGCAACGCTTCACCCATCGGGTAGCACAATATTCGAGACGCCGCAGCTCGACGACCTCGCCGCGCTCGTGCGCGAGTGCACACGGTGTCCGCTCTACCGCAGTGCCACGCACGCCGTACCGGGCGAGGGAAATGCGCGCGCGCGACTCATGTGCGTCGGGGAAGCGCCCGGAGCGCAGGAAGACGCGTCCGGCCGGCCCTTCGTCGGCCAGGCCGGCCAGCTCCTGACGAAAATCCTCGCCGCGATTAAGTTGCAGCGGGAAGACGTCTTCATTGCCAACGTGCTGAAGCACCGGCCGCCCGGCAATCGCAATCCACTTCCCAACGAGGTGGAGGCGTGCAGTCCCTACCTCGTTCGCCAGATCCAGTTGATTCGCCCGTCGGTGATCCTTGCCCTCGGGACGTTCGCGGCGCAGACGCTGCTCGACACGAAGCTGTCCATTGGCAAGCTTCGCGGTACGGTGCACCAGTACCACGACATTCCGGTCGTGGTGACATATCATCCGGCGGCGCTGCTCCGGAACCCCGCATGGAAGCGATCCACCTGGGAAGATGTCCAGCTCGCCCGCCGAATACTCGATAGCGCCAGCGCCTGACGCGTTCCGGGACCGTCGTCCGCCCTACTCCGAAGAAGCCGAAGCGGCGGTGCTGGGCGCGATGCTCATGGACCAGGACGCCGTGTTGCGCGCCGCGGAACACGTGGACGACACGATGTTCTATCGCGAGGGGAACCGGCGGATCTTTCGCGCCATGGTGGGCATCACCGAACGCGGTGACGTGGTGGATGCGCTCACCCTGGCCGAGGAGCTGTCGCGCCGGGGCGAGCTGGAGGCGGCTGGCGGCAAGGAGCACATCGCCGAACTGATGTACGCGGTGCCGACGTCGGCCAACGTCGAGTACCACGCGCGCATCGTCAAGGAAAAGGCGCTCCAGCGGCGACTGATCGAAACGTGCACGATGCTCATCACCGAGGCGTTTGCCGGCACGAGCACGGCCGCGGAGCTGCTCGACGAGGCAGAGCACCGCGTCTTTCAGGTGAGCCAGCAGCGCGGGGCACAGGGCTTCATGCGCATCAAGGAGCTCATGTGGCCCACGATGGAGCGCATCGAGGCGCTGCAACGCGGCGGCAAGACCATTACCGGCGTACCCACCGGATTCGCCGATCTGGACGAGATGACGTCGGGCTTCCAGCCCTCGGAACTGGTCATCGTCGCGGCGCGGCCTTCCATGGGCAAGACGGCATTCGTCCTGAACGTCGCGCAATACGCCGCTATCGAACGAAATGTTCCGGTGGCGCTCTTCTCGCTCGAAATGAGTAAGGAGTCGCTGGTGCAGCGCATGCTCACCGCCGAAGCGCGCGTGGATGCGCAAAAGCTGCGGAAGGGCATGCTGCGCGATGACGACTTTCCGCGAATGGCGCGCGCCGCGGGAATCCTGAGTGCCGCGCCCATCTGGATTGACGACTCGGCCGGGATCACCCTGCTCGAGATCCGCTCCAAGGCGCGCCGCCTCAAGGCGGACGCGAACGTCGGCATCGTGATCGTGGACTATCTGCAGCTCATTCAGGGACCACCCAATTCGGAGAGCAGGCAGCAGGAGATCAGCACGATCTCGCGATCGCTCAAGGCGCTGGCGAAGGAACTCAGCGTGCCGGTGGTGGCGCTCTCCCAGCTCTCGCGGGCGCCGGAACAGCGCGCCGGCGACCATCGCCCGCAGCTCTCGGATCTGCGCGAATCAGGCGCCATTGAGCAGGACGCGGATCTCGTGATGTTCATTTATCGCCAGGAAGTGTACGATGGGCCCACCGACAAGGATGGCAACTCGCTGGAAGGACGCGCCGAGATCATTGTCGGCAAGCAGCGCAACGGCCCGATTGGGTTCGTCAATCTGTTTTTCCACAAGGCGTACACGCGGTTTGAGAACTACACGGCGCGGCAGGGCTGAGGGAGGGACGCGAAGCGGCGTGGCGAGCATTCGGCGCGCACGCCGGCCAGACGCCCGGGCCTGCGGCCGGCCGCGGGACGCCGGCGCGAACGCATGACGCGCACCGTCTTTCGGTGCTCCGAGTGCGGGGCCGAGCATCCCAGGTGGGCGGGACGCTGCGACACGTGCGGTGAGTGGAACACGCTCGTCGAGGAGGCGGTCGCGCCGCGCGCGAAAAGCGTCGGCGGCCGGCGGCGGGCGGCCGGTGCATCTCCCGCCGAGGGCGGAAGCGTCGCCCCCACATTTCGCCTGCGCGAGGTGGAGGGTGCCGAGAGCCGCCGGTGGCACACGGGCATCGGCGAGTTCGATTTCGTCGTGGGCGGCGGCATCGTTCCCGGTTCCATGGTGCTCATCGGGGGCGAACCAGGCATCGGCAAGTCCACGCTGCTGCTCCAGGTGGCCGCGCGGCTGCACCAGGGCGGACACGCGGCGCTGTACGTGTCAGGCGAGGAATCGCCGTTGCAGGTGCGCCTCCGCGCCGATCGCCTCGGCGAATCTTCCGGCGAGGTGGAGTTGCTCTGCGACACGCAGCTCGAAACGATCCTCGCGACGGCCGCGAACCGCTCGCCGCGCGTGCTGTTCATCGATTCCATCCAGACCATCTTCACCGGTGATCTCGAGGGAGCTCCGGGCAGCGTGGGGCAGGTGCGTGAATGCGCCGCACGATTGATGCGCTTCGCCAAGGACAGCGGCACGAGCGTGTTCGTCGTTGGCCACGTCACGAAAGGCGGCGGCATCGCCGGCCCGAAAACCCTGGAGCACATCGTGGACACGGTGCTCTATTTCGAGGGCGAGGGCTCGCTCGACCAGCGCGTGCTGCGCGCCACCAAGAACCGGTTCGGCGGCGTGGACGAAATCGGCGTCTTCGAGATGACGGCAGGCGGCCTTGTCGCCCTGGACAATCCGTCGGCGCTCTTCCTCGGCGACCGGCTCGCCCCGTCGTCGGGCAGCGCGGTGACCGTGCTCATCGAGGGGAGCCGCCCGCTCCTGGTGGAAGTGCAGGCACTCGCCGCGAAAGCCGGCTTCGGCACACCGCAGCGCGTGTCCACGGGGTACGACGCGCGACGGCTGGCACTGCTGCTCGCGGTGCTCGACAAGCGCGCGCGACTGCCGTTTCCCCAACTCGACGTGTTCGTCAACGTCGTTGGCGGACTCCGCATGCAGGAGCCAGCCGGCGATCTCGCGGTGGCGGCGGCACTCGCGTCGAGCGTCTACGATCGCCCGCTGCCGCTCGATGCGGTCTTTCTCGGAGAGGTCGGGCTCTCCGGCGAGATTCGCCCCGTCTCGCAGGCGGAGCGCCGACTCGGCGAAGCACGCAAGATGGGCATGCACACCGCGTATCTCTCGGCGCGCGCCACGTCGCACCGCGGCGCACGCGCCAGGGGTGGCGACGATTCCCTTCGCGCCATCGGCGTTGCGAACATCGCCGACCTGTTCGCCATGCTGTTTTCATGACCGCCGCCACGCACGGCGAGAACGAGGCAGCAGCCGCGCCGACTCGCGCCGTGCGCGATGTGGGTGTCGTGATCGTGGCGGCCGGTCAGGGCACGCGCAGCGGCAGCGCGGAGCTCAAGCAATTCCGCTGGGTCGCGGGCAAGCCCGTGCTGCTGCACAGCGTGCAGCGCTTCATGGAGCGGGACGACGTGGCCATCGTCGTGTGCGTGCTGCCGCGACAGTACGCCGGAGATCCGCCGCCCTGGATCTTCCAGTGCGATCTCGACCGGCTGCTGGTGTCCACGGGTGGGCGCGAGCGCGGCGATTCCGTGCTCAACGGACTGCGCGACCTGCCGCCGGAGGTTCGCATCGTGCTCATTCACGACGCGGCGCGCCCCTTCGTGGACCGGGAGACGATGCAGCGCGTGATCGCCGCGGCGCGCGCCGGCCGCGGTGCGGTCGCGGCGCTCCCCGTCCAGGATACGCTCAAGGAAGTTGACGAGGCGGGACAGATCGTGCGCACGGTGGAGCGAGCGCCGCTCTGGCGCGCGCAGACGCCGCAGGCGTTCCCGCGCGACATGATCGAGCAGGCGTATGCCGATGCGGAGCGCGCGCGCATCTCGGCCACGGACGATGCGGCACTGTGTGAGCGCCTGGGATTTCCGGTCGTCGTGGTGCGCGGGAGCGAGAGCGCGATGAAGATCACCGAGGAGTCGGACTTCGCACGCGCCGAAGCACTGGCGCCGCTCGCGGAATGACCCATGCGCCTCTCGCCATCCCGTTCTGGTCTCCCGCGGAAATCGAAGCCTCGCTCGCGGGCACCCTGCAGCACCTGCGGGAGGGGCGCGTGCTCGCATATCCCACGGAAACGGTGTACGGCTTTGGCGGCGCCACCGACGCATCGTCGGTCTCCGCGCTGGTGACGCTCAAGTCGCGACCTCCGGGCAAGCCGTTTCTCATTCTGGTCGCATCGAGCGAGATGGTCACCCGGCTCGACCTGAGACTGACAGGATATGCGGCGCGGCTCGCGGCGCGCCACTGGCCCGGTCCGCTCACGCTCGTGCTCCCCGGCGCCGAGCGACGTCTTCCCGCGCGTTTGCGCGGCCCCGAAGGCGGCATTGCCGTACGCTGGACTTCGCACGCGGCATTGGCACGGTTGCTGCTTGCCCACGGGGCTCCACTGACATCCACGAGCGCCAATCGGCCGGGCGTGGCGGCGGCCATGGCGGCGGGTGAGATCGAGCAGCAATGGAGTGATGCGATCATGCGCGGCACGCTCCGCGTTCTCGATGGCGGCCGCCTCGTCCCCTCCGCTCCCTCAACGGTGGTAGATTGCATGGGACGACACCCACGTGTCATCCGGCCGGGCGCGATTCCATCTGCGGTGCTGCGCGAGAGCGTGCCGGACCTGATTGGAGACGTGTGACCCCGATGCGAATTCTTTTCGTGTGCACCGGCAATACCTGTCGCAGCGTCATGGCGGAAGCCATCGCGCGACGCCTGGTGCAGGAACGCGGCCTCACGGACGTCGAGGTCGGTAGTGCGGGCACCGCCGCGTGGGCGCAGGCCCCGGCATCCGATGGCGCCCTGCTCGTCTGCATGGAGCGCGACACCGACATCTCGCCACACCAGGCACGGCTGGCCACGAAGGAACTGCTGGACGAGTATGATCTCGTACTGGCCATGGGCCCGCATCACGTCGAGCGTCTCGAAGCGCTGGGCGGCAGGGGGAAGGTGTTCCTGCTCAGTCAGTACGCATCACACGGTGCAGTCGACCGGCCCATTGGCGACCCCTTCGGCGGCGAGCTGGCGCTGTACCGGGAGACGTACGACGAGCTGGATGCGGAGATCCGGCGCGTGCTGGATCGCATCGCGGCCGAGCGCAATCCTGGCGTGTCGTGACCGTCCGCCCGCGCCGCCTCGTGTTGCTTGGCCATCCCGTATCGCATTCGCTCTCGCCTGTCTTCCAGAACGCGGCGCTGCAAAGCGCCGGCGTTCCCATTCGCTACGAGGCGCTCGACGTGGAGCCCGGCGACCTGCGAGAGACGCTGCGCGGGCTGGTGGACGAGGGCGCGGCGGGAAATGTGACCATTCCCCACAAGGAAGCAGTCGCGGCGGTGTGTGACCGCCTTACGCCGCTCGCCGATCGCGTTGGCGCCGTGAACACGTTCTGGGTGGACGACAGCGGAGACCTCGTTGGCGACAATACTGACGTTGCCGGATTTGCGCATCTCGCCATCGGGGTGCTCGGCGAGCACCCCGGACACTTGCGTGTGACGGTTCTGGGTGCGGGAGGCGCGGCCGCCGCCGTACTCGCCGCGGTGGAACAGTGGCCGGACTGTCACGTCGTCCTTGCGGGTCGCAGTGGCCGGCGGCTCCGCAACCTCGCGCATCGGTTTCGCATCGTGCAGGCGGTGTGCGGCGATACAGTGCAGTCGGTGCGCGACGCACAGGTGATCGTGAACGCCACTCCGGTAGGGCAGTCGGATGCATCACTTCCCACGCCGGTCGCCGCGCTTGCACCGGATGCGGCCGTGCTGGATCTGGTGTGCCGGAAGGGCGACACGGCCTGGGTGCGACAGGCCCGGCTCGCGGGACATCGCGCCTCGGGTGGCCTGCCGATGCTGGTGGAGCAGGGCGCGCTCGCCTTCGAACGGTGGCTCGCCATTCCAGCGCCGCGCGCGCTCATGTGGCGTACCGCGTGCGAGGCATCATGAACTTCGCGGATCGCAGGCTCTGGAGCGGCGCCGCGCGCGCCGTCGTGGATTTGCTGTTGCCACGTGCCTGCGCGGCGTGCGACCGGCTGCTCGACGCCGGCGACCGCCGCCTCGTGTGTGGCCGCTGCTGGGCGCGCCTGCACGAGCTGCCGTTTCCGCGCTGCGAGCGATGTGGACATCCCCTCTCGCGGCTGGAATGCGCCTGGTGCGCGGGTCTGCCGCCCTGGGTGCGCGCGGCGCGCTCGGTGTGCTGGATTCCGGGCGATACCGGCGGCGCCATCGTCCATGCGCTCAAGTACGCGGGCTGGCGCGCGCTTGCCCCGGAAATGGCCGCGCGCATGGCACGACTCACATGGCCAGCGGATGTGGTGCGCGAGCGCACGGCACTGCTCCCCGTCCCACTGTCGCGCACGCGATTGCGCGAACGCGGGTACAATCAGAGCGCGCTGCTCGCTCGAGCGCTCGGCGCGCACTGGAGACTGCCGGTGTGGGAGCACTGTGTGGAGCGCACGCGCGACACGCGGACGCAGACCAGATTGACACCGGAAGAGAGGCGGCACAACGTTTCCGGCGCGTTTGCCGTGCCGCAGTCGCAGCGCGCGCGGCTTCCAGGCACGCACCTCGTGCTGGTGGACGATGTGATCACCACGGGTGCCACGCTTTCCGAATGCGCCGCGGCACTCTTCGACGCGGGTGCGCGTATCATCAGCATCGTGACCTTTGGACGGGCGCCGGCCATCGGCGACCAGATCTGACAACGCAATTCCGGGACGGGATGGACAACATGACGATTCGGGTCGGTATCAATGGATTTGGACGCATCGGGCGCCAGATCGTCCGTGCAGCGAAGGAACAGGGGCGAAGCGAAATTGACTTTGTCGCCGTGAACGACCTCACCGATACGCGCACGCTGGCGCATCTCTTCAAGTACGACTCGGTGCATCGCACCTACGGCGGAGTCGTGACGCACTCGGACGACTGTATCCGTGTGGACGGCGACGAGATTCGCGTGCTCTCCGAGCGCGACCCCGCCGCGCTCCCCTGGAAGGACCTCGGCGTGGACATCGTCGTGGAGTCCACCGGGCGATTCACCAGGGCGGAGGACGCACGCAAGCATCTCGCGGGCGGCGCACGGAAGGTCATCATCTCGGCGCCGGCCAAGGGCGAGGATCTCACGGTGGTCATGGGCGTGAACCACGACCGCTACGATGCGGCGACGCACCACATCATCTCGAACGCCTCGTGCACAACCAACTGCCTTGTCCCCATGGTGAAGGTGGTGCGCGACGCATTCGGCCTCCGGCACGCGTCCATGACCACGATCCACAGCTACACGAACGATCAACACGTACTGGACATGCCGCACAAGGATCTGCGGCGTGCGCGGGCGGCGGCCGTGTCCATGATCCCCACGACGACCGGCGCCGCCAAGGCGACGTCGCTCGTCATTCCGGAGGTGAAGGGGCTCATTGACGGACTCTCGATTCGCGTCCCCACGCCGGACGTCTCCTTCACGGATCTCGTGGTCGAGGTCGAGAAGCCCACCACCGTCGCCGACGTGAACACCGCGTTCAGCCAGGCGGCGGCATCCGGCCCGCTGGCGGGATATCTGTCCTACAGCGAGGAGGAGCTCGTCAGCTCCGACTACATTGGCAGCGCGTACTCATGCATCCTGGATGCCCGGAGCACCAACGTCATTGGCGGCACGCTCGTGAAGGTGTGCGGCTGGTACGACAACGAGTGGGGATACTCGTCGCGCTGCGTGGATCTCGTGCGTCTCGTCGGCAGCCACCTCGCCTAGCGTACCGCGATGACGAAGCGGGCGGTTCAGGATCTCACGGACGCCGAGTTGCGCGGCAGACGGGCGCTCGTGCGCGTGGACTTCAACGTGCCGATGGACGCGACGGGGCACGTCACCGACGACACCAGAATTCGCGCGGCGATTCCGACGATCGAGCTGCTGCTGCAGCGGGGTGCTCAGGTCGTCGTGCTGCTGTCGCATCTCGGCCGTCCCAGGGGAAAGCCGGAGTCGCGATACTCACTCGCGCCGGTCGCGAAACGCCTTGCCACGCTCGTCGGCAGTCCGGTTCGTTTCGTGAACGCAACGGTCGGTGACACGGCGGTGGCCGCCACGCGTGATGCGCCGGCCGGCACGATTCTGCTCATGGAGAACACCCGCTTCGCGGCGGGCGAAGAGACAAACGATCCGGCATTCGCGCGCCAGCTCGCCGAGCTCGGCGATCTCTACGTGGATGATGCCTTCGGCTCGGCGCACCGGGCGCACGCATCCACCGAGGGCGTGGCGCATCATCTGCACCCCGCGGTCGCCGGCCTGCTCATGCAGCGTGAGCTGGAGTTCCTGGGCGACGCGCTCGCGAATCCGCGCCATCCGTTCGTCGCGGTGTTGGGCGGCGCCAAGATTTCGGGCAAGATCGACGTGATCGAGGCGCTGCTGCCCCGCGTGAACAAGTTGCTCGTGGGTGGTGCCATGGCCTGTACGTTCTTCCGGGCCATGGGGCTGGAGACAGGTGGGTCTCTCGTCGAGGAGGACCGCGTGGAGATGGCGCGGGAGCTGGTCCGGCGCGCCGGGGACACACTGGTCCTGCCCGATGACGCCATGGTGGCGCCGTCGCTGAGCGCGGCGAACGCTGCGCATGACGTCTCGCGCACGCGGATTCCGGCCACGGAAGCAATGTTCGACGTCGGGCCGGCAACCAACGTTCACTTCGGACACGAATTGGCCGGCGCCATGACGATCGTCTGGAACGGCCCCATGGGCGTCTTCGAAACGCCGCCGTTCGATGCCGGCACGCGGGCGGTGGCGCAGACGCTGGCCGACGCCACCGCACGCGGCGCCACGACGATCGTGGGTGGAGGCGATTCCGCCGCGGCCGTGGAAGCAATGGGACTCGCCTCGAGCATGACACACGTGTCCACCGGCGGTGGTGCGTCGCTCGAGTTTCTCGAGGGGAAGGTACTTCCGGGCGTGGCGGCCCTCGACGACCGGCACGCCTGATGCGCTCACCGGTCTTCGCGGCCAACTGGAAAATGAATCATGGCCCGCGGGCCACGCGTGCCTATCTCGAGCACTTTCTCTCGCACTATCAGGCGCGTGACGACCGCACGGTGATCATCTGTCCGCCCGTCGTCTCACTCGAGGCGGCGCGCGCCGCGCTGACGGGGCGCCCCGACATTCTGCTGGGCGTGCAGAACGTTTTCTGGGAGGAGAAGGGGGCCTTCACCGGAGAGACGTCGCCGGCCATGGCGCACGAGGCCGGCGCCGCCGTGACGCTCGTTGGCCACTCGGAACGGCGACAGCTCTTCGGTGAGACAGATACGATGACCGCCCGCAAGTGCGCAGCCGCCTGGCGTGTCGGACTCGTGCCGATGCTGTGCGTGGGCGAGAGTCAGGAGGAGCGCGATCGTGACGAGACTCGCGCCGTTGTCCTGCGACAACTCCGCGAGGGAATCGCGGAGCTCGACCGGTCGCAGGTGGCACGCATGCTGTTCGCGTACGAGCCCGTGTGGGCCATCGGCACCGGGCGCACCGCCATGCCACATGATGCGAGTGAAGTGCACGGGTGGATCCGCGCCGCGCTGTTGGAGCAGGTAGGCGAGCGCGCGCGCGAGATTCCGGTGCTCTACGGCGGAAGCGTCAACGTGGACAGCGCGCCCAAGCTCATGGCCGCGCCGAATGTGGACGGCCTGCTGGTTGGTGGCGCCAGTCTCGACGCCGAGCGCTGGGCACTCATGGCCTGCTGCACTTGATCCCGCCCTGTAACCTGTCTACTTTTCAGTGCTTAGCTCACACTCCACCGGTCGCGACTGATGTACACGTTCCTGCTTGTGCTGCTCGTTCTGGACTGCTTCGTGCTCGTCGCTGCCGTGCTGCTCCAATCCCCCAAAGGGGGCGGACTCGCGGCGACGTTTGGCGGCACGAGCTCTTCCTCCGATTCGATCATCGGTTCGCGACAGGCCGCGAACCTGCTCACCAAGACGGCGTGGTGGACCGGGGGTCTCTTCCTTGGCATCGCGTTCATCATGCAGCTCATCGGGCAGCGTTCCGGCGCGCCGCGGTCGGTGCTGGATCAGCCCTTCTCGCAACAGGCGGCGCCGACGGCACCGGCTACCGGCACGAGCGCTCCCGCGCTGCCGCTTCAGCCCGCCGCTCCAGTGTCCAAGACACCCAGCAGCCAGACACCGGCCAGTCAACCCAAGAAGCCGTAGCGGATGGTCAGCGTGCCCGAGTCCCAGGCAGGGTTCCTCCTCCTCGAGGATGGGACCCTTTTTCACGGACGCATGCGCGACCCGCTGCAGCCGACCGTGGCCGAGGTCGTGTTCACAACGAACATGACGGGATACCAGGAAGTCTTCACTGATCCCTCGTATCAAGGGCAGATCGTCGTACTGACGGCGCCGATGATCGGCAATTACGGTGTGAACGCCGAGGATCCCGAGTCCGCCCGCGTACAGGTGGCCGGTGTGATCGTCCGCGAGCTGTCGGAGCATCACTCGAACTGGCGCGCGACGGGTGGCCTGCGCGAATGGTTGGCGCAGGCGAAAGTCCCGCTCCTGGAAGACATTGATACTCGTCGGCTCACGCGACACCTGAGATCAGCCGGCGTGATGCGCGGCGTGATCGGCGCGGGCGAGTCGCCCGATGCCGCAGCCGTTGCGGCACTGGAGGCTTGTCCGTCCATGGAAGGACTGGATCTGGCCTCACGAGTGAGCACGGGCCGGCGCTACGTCTGGGGCAATCCAGCCGCCCACGCGCACATCGTGGCGTATGACTACGGAATCAAGCGGAACATCCTGCGAGTCTTTGCCGAACACGACTGCCGCGTGACGGTTCTTCCAGCGAGCACTCCTGCGGACGAAGCGCTTGCCCTGTCTCCGGATGGTGTCTTTCTCTCGAATGGCCCGGGCGACCCAGCGGCCGTGAGCTATGCGCCAGGCATCATCAAGGATCTCGTTGCCAGTGAAATTCCGGTGCTTGGTATCTGTTTGGGACATCAACTCTTGGGAGTGACATTCGGCGGACGTACGGAGAAAATGCCGTACGGGCACCACGGTGGAAATCACCCGGTGCGGGAAGTGGATACGGGACGCGTCCTGATCACGTCGCAGAATCATGGGTTCGCCGTCGTCGGCACCGATCGGGAAGTCGGCGGAGCTCCCGCGCTGCGTGTGACGCATGTGAATCTGAATGACGGAACGGTCGAAGGACTTCAGCATCGTGAGCTTCCAGTCTTCGCAGTCCAGTACCATCCGGAAGCAGCGCCCGGGCCGCATGACGCGCGACCGCTCTTCTCCCAGTTCATGGAAGCCGTGAGGTCCAAGGTACGGTCAAACGTCCCAAACGGTTGACACACAACAGTTAACGTCATAGCTTCGACGCACGAATCACCTGCTCCGAGCGTTCTGATCCGAGGGAATGGAATGACCAAAGCCGACCTTGTCGAGCGCGTCACAACGCAAATCTCGCGCACCGCGGGCCCGATGATCTCGAAGAAGGATTGTGCTCGCGTAGTTGATGCATTTCTCGACGCCATTAAGGACTCGCTCAAAGCGCAGAAGAACATCGAGGTGCGGGGATTCGGCACGTTCAAGATCCGCCAGCGGAAGACGCGGATGGCGCGCAATCCCCGAACCGGCTCGCCCGTCGAGGTTTCCGCGCGTCCGGTGCCGGTCTTCAAGCCGTCCAAGGAGCTGCGGGCCCTCGTGGCGGATGAGGAGCCGCTGCCCAGCAGGGATGAGCGGCCGTATCCCGCTGCCTGATCGCGCGTTGCACCGTCTGCCGTCCACGCCCCGGCCTGCCGCAAGCGACAGCCGGGGCGAATGACATCCGCGACTCACTTGCCCGCAGGCCGCGTGGCGGGCACACTTCAAGACATGACCGTGACCGCGCTACTGTTTGCTTCGTATGCGGACGTGCTCGGCCGGGAAGCCGTGGAGATGACGCTGCCGGCAGGTGCGACCGCCGCGGATGCGCTTACCTGGCTGCGCGCTCTGCCCGGCGGTGACGCGCTGCCGCCGGCGCCGCTGCTCGCAGTGAACCTCGAGTATGCGCGGGTCGGGACAGTGCTTCACTCCGGCGATGAGCTTGCCGTCATCCCGCCGGTGGCGGGCGGCTGACATGCGCGCCGCCATCGTGCGCGGGGCGATCGACGTGGCCGCGCTGCTCGCGGAAGTCGCCTCGGCATCGCACGGCGCGACCGTGCTCTTCGTTGGAACGGTTCGCGACGTCAATGACGACCGTGCAGTCACGGGCATCGACTATACGGCGTACGTGCCAATGGCCGAGCGCGAGATGCAGCGGATCCTGCGCGAAGCGGCGGAGCGCTTCGACACGGACGCCGCCGTCATCGAGCACCGCATAGGACATCTCGAGCTGGGCGACGCGAGCGTGGCGATCGCGGTGGCGCATGCGCGCCGCGCGCAAGCGTACGCGGCGTCGCGTTATGTGCTCGAAGCGCTCAAGCAGCGTGTGCCCATCTGGAAGCGCGAAGCGTACGCGGACGGAACGCGCGAATGGGTCACGCAGCAGGGCGCGATGATCGCGCATCAGGATTGAGCCCCGCTCGAAAACTTCCATCATGCGCCGCCGCCGGATAACTTCTCTGGCGGCGGTTTCTTTTCTCTCTTCTCACATCATTACAACTGGCATGGTTGACAAGATCACCGTAGTCGGGGCGGGGAACGTGGGCGCAACCACGGCCCAGCGCATCGCCGAGAAGGCGCTCGCGCGCACGGTCATCATGGTGGACGTCGTGGAAGGCGTGCCGCAGGGCAAGGGGCTGGACCAGTGGGAGTCCGCGCCGATCGAGGGCTTCGATACGCGCGTGATCGGCACCAACTCGTACGACGATGCCGCGAACTCGGATGTCATCGTGGTGACGGCGGGCATCGCACGCAAGCCGGGCATGTCGCGCGACGATCTGCTGAACACCAACGTCGGCATCGTGAAGCAGGTCTCCGAACAGATCCGGCGCACGTCGCCCGACGCCATCGTCATCATGGTGTCCAACCCGCTCGACGTCATGGCGTACGTCGCGCTCAAGGTAACGGGGTTCCCGCGCGAGCGCGTCATCGGCATGGCGGGCGTGCTGGACACGGCGCGCTACCGCGCGTTCATCGCGGAGGCGCTCGACGTGTCGGTGCGCGACATCCAGGCCATGGTGCTCGGCGGCCACGGCGACACCATGGTTCCACTCATCAGCTACACGACCGTGAGCGGCATCCCGGTGACGCAGCTCATGGACGGACCAACCCTCGAGGCGATCGTGGCGCGCACGCGTACGGGCGGCGCGGAAATCGTGAAGCACCTCAAGACGGGGTCGGCCTACTACGCCCCATCAGCCGCCGCCGTGCAGATGTGCGAGGCCATCGTGCGCGACCAGAAGCGCGTGTTGCCGTGTGCCGCATGGCTCGATGGCGAGTACGGCTTTTCCGGCCTCTTCCTGGGCGTGCCCTGTACGCTCGGTCGTCGCGGCATTGAACGTATTCTCGAAGTGGAACTCACCAGCGCGGAGCGACTCGATCTGGGCAAGAGCGCCGATGCGGTGCGCGAACCCATGAAGCTCGTGCAGTTGTGAGCGCGCGGGACGCATCCGGGCGGATCGCGCGCTTCTGGCGATCGACCGTTGGCAAGAAGATGGTCATGGCGGTGACGGGGCTCATCATGGTCGCGTTCGTCATCGTGCACATGATCGGCAACCTGCAGATCTTCGAGGGTGCGGTTCGGCTCAACGACTATTCGCACTTCCTGCACCACACCATCAACGAGCTGCTCTGGCTGCTGCGCATCATACTGCTCGTGTCCGTGGTGCTGCACATTGTGGCGGCCATCCAGCTCACGCGGCTCGACCGGGCGGCGCGGCCGCAAGGCTACGCCATGCGCCGGGCGGAGGCGGCGACCGTGTCATCGCGCTCCATGCGCTGGGGCGGAGTCGCCCTGGCGCTCTTCATCGTGTTCCATCTGTTGCACCTCACCACCGGCACCATCCAGCCGGTTCCGTTCACGGACGGCAACGTGTACGCGAACATGATCGGCGGATTTCGCGTGTGGTGGGTGACGCTGATCTACATCCTCGGCATGATCGCACTCGGACTGCACCTCTACCACGGTGACTGGAGCTCGATCCGGACACTGGGCATCAACCGGCCGAAGGCCGAGCCCCTGCGGCGCCCCGTGGCGGCGACGATCGCTATCGTCGTGTGGGCTGGATTCACGCTCGTACCACTGGCGATCTACTTCGGCCTGGTGCGATGAGCATGGAACTCAGATCGGGTGTTCCGGACGGTCCCATTGAGCAGAAGTGGGACGCATATCGAAACGAGATGAAGCTGGTGAATCCGGCGAACAAGCGCCGCCACACGGTGCTCGTCGTCGGCTCGGGGCTGGCCGGCGCGTCGGCGGCGGCATCGCTCGCCGAGCTGGGCTATCAGGTGAAGTGCTTCTGCTTTCAGGATTCGCCGCGGCGCGCGCACAGCATCGCCGCACAGGGCGGCATCAACGCCGCCAAGAATTATCAGAACGACGGCGACTCCATCTGGCGGCTGTTCTACGACACGGTGAAGGGCGGAGATTTCCGCTCGCGCGAGGCCAACGTCTATCGCCTCGCGCAGTTGAGCGTCAACATCATCGATCAGTGCGTCGCGCAGGGAGTCCCCTTCGCGCGCGAGTACGGCGGTCTGCTTGCCAATCGCTCGTTCGGCGGTGCGCAAGTGTCACGCACCTTCTACGCGCGCGGACAGACCGGGCAGCAGTTGCTGCTTGGCGCCTATCAGGCGCTGGAGCGCGGCGTGTCGACGGGCCGCCTCACGATGCATCCGCGGACCGAGATGCTGGATCTGGTGCTGGTGAACGGCGTCGCCCGCGGCATCGTCACGCGCAACCTGGTCACCGGCATCGTGGAGTCGCACGCGGCCGATGCCGTGGTGCTGGCGACGGGGGGATACGGCAACGTGTTCTACCTGTCCACGAATGCCAAGGGTTCGAACTGCACCGCCATCTGGCGTGCGTACAAGCGGGGAGCTGCGTTCGCCAATCCCTGTTACACGCAGATCCATCCGACGTGCATCCCGCAGAGCGGCGAGCATCAGTCCAAGCTCACGCTCATGAGCGAGTCGCTGCGGAACGACGGCCGGGTCTGGGTTCCGAAGAAGGCGGGCGACAGCCGGCCGCCGAACCAGATTCCGGCGGCGGAGCGCGACTACTACCTGGAGCGCAAGTATCCCAGCTTCGGAAATCTCTCGCCGCGCGACATCGCCTCGCGCGCGGCCAAGGAGGTGTGCGACGCGGGGCTGGGGGTGGGCCCGAACGGCCTCGGCGTCTATCTCGATTTCGCGGATGCCATCGCGCGCCTGGGCGAACAGACCATCCGCGAGCGCTACGGCAACCTGTTCGAGATGTACGAGCGCATCACGGATGAGAATCCGTACCGGGTGCCCATGCGAATCTACCCCGCCGTGCACTACACGATGGGCGGGCTGTGGGTGGATTACAGTCTCATGAGCACCGTGCCCGGCCTCCACGTGGCGGGCGAAGCGAACTTCTCCGATCACGGCGCAAATCGACTGGGCGCGAGTGCGCTGATGCAGGGACTCGCCGATGGCTACTTCATCATTCCGTATACCATCAGCAACTATCTCGCATCGCATCGGCTGGATCCCGTGGACGCCTCGCATCCGGCGTTCCGGGAGGCGGAGACCGCCGTGGCCGCGCGGACGCGCCGGTTGCTCGCGATTGACGGCACGCGTACGGTGGATTCGTTCCACCGCGAGCTGGGCAAGGTGATGTGGGACGACTGCGGCATGGCGCGCAATGCGGCCGGCCTGCAGCGGGCGCTCGCGAAGATTCCCGAGATCCGCGCGGAGTTCTGGCGCAACGTGAACGTGCCGGGAAGCGATGCGGAGCTGAACCAGGCGCTCGAGAAGGCGGGACGGGTGGCGGATTTTCTCGAGCTCGGGGAGCTCATCTGCCGCGATGCCCTGCAGCGCACGGAATCGTGCGGGGCGCACTTCCGCGAGGAGAGCCAGACACCGGACGGTGAGGCGCTGCGTGATGACGCGCATTTCGCCTACGTGTCAGCCTGGATGTATCAGGGCGACGACACGCCGCCGCGCCTGGAGAAGGAACCGCTCTCCTTCGAGCACGTCCATCTGGCGCAGAGGAGTTACAAGTGAAATTCAGGCTCAAGGTCTGGCGCCAGGCGGGACCCGGCGCGGCGGGCGCGTTTGCGACGTACGAGGCTCGCGACATCAGCGCCGACATGTCGTTTCTCGAAATGATCGACGTCGTGAACGAGGGGCTCATCGAGCAGGGACAGGAGCCTATCGCGTTCGACCACGACTGTCGCGAGGGGATCTGCGGATCGTGCAGCATGATGATCAACGGCTCTGCGCACGGACCGGAAAAGGGCACCGCGACGTGCCAGCTCTTCATGCGCCACTTCACGGACGGACAGGACATCTGCATCGAACCGTGGCGTGCGAAGGCATTTCCGGTCATCAAGGATCTCGTCGTGGACCGGAGCGCATTTGATCGCATCATCGCGGCGGGCGGCTTCATCACCGCGCCCACCGGGGGCGCACGCGACGCGAACGCCATTCTCATCGCGAAGTCCGCGGCCGATGATGCGATGGATGCCGCCGCCTGCATTGGCTGCGGCGCGTGCGTGGCCGCGTGTCCGAACGGCTCGGCGTCGCTGTTCGCCGGCGCCAAGATCTCGCACCTGGGACTGCTGCCGCAGGGACAGGCCGAGCGCGACCGGCGCGTGCTCGCCATGATCGGACAGATGGACGCGGAAGGCTTCGGCGCCTGCACGTGGCACGGCGAGTGCCACGAAGCGTGCCCCAAGGAAATCAGCCTCGACACCATCGCGCGAATGAATCACGACTACGTGCGCGCCGCGTGGCGCACGAGGGAGTAGGGAAGTGAACGGGCGCCGCGCTCACGGCGCGGGGTCGGGGCGCGCGCCGGCTCGGGCTCGGCCAGCGGACAGGATTGTTCGGAGCCGAGCCCGGGATCAAAGGGGTTCTATGAGAGCGATTGTCAAGGCCACACGCCGAGCTGGCTGAGCACTCGGCCGCGTTCGCCGTGACGATCAGCCCCATTGGGGGTGGGGGGGACGAGCTCCGCGTACGCGACGCAGTGCGCCGGACAG
>DATNDS010000077.1:0-2915 GCA_035553215.1 Gemmatimonadaceae bacterium | reverse complement strand
CCAGCACCCGCGCGCGCCGCGACGGTTGCCGTTCCTCCTTCCCGGCTTCCCGCTTCCCGCTTCCCGGCTTCCCGGCTTCTCGCGTCCCTTCACCCATCCTCTTTCTCCGTGATGAGCCGCGCGCCGCGCTGATAGGTCACGTACGCATACCCCCACTGCAGCAGCACACTCAGGCGGTTGGTGAATCCGGCGAGATAGAGTATGTGCACGAACAGCCAGGTCCACCACGCCGCATACCCCGTGACATGCACGCGACCGAAATCCGCGATGGCCTTGTGACGCCCGATCGTCGCGAGGTTCCCCTTGTCGAAATAGTGGAAGTCAGCAGTCGGCTTGCCATCCATGAGCCGCAGCACGTTCCCGGCGGCGGTGCGCCCCATCTGCATCGCGGCCGGTGCGACGCCGGGCACAGGCGTGCCGTCCGCCTGCTCGAGCGACGCGAGGTCGCCCACCACGAACACTTCCGGGTGGCCGGGAATGGACAGGTCCTTCTCGACGCGCACGCGCCCGGCGCTGTCCATCGGGGCGCCGAGCGTGCGCCCCACGGGCGACGCGGCGTTGCCGGCGGCCCAGAGCACCGTGCGCGCGACGTACTGCGTGCCATCCAGGTACACGGCGTGATCCGTCACACGGGTGACGCGCGCATTGGTGTGCACCTCCACCCCCAGCTCCTCCAGATCGTGACGCGCGTGTTCGGCCAGCGACTCCGGAAACGCGGGAAGCAGGCGCGGCCCGCCCTCGAGCAGGATCACGCGCGTCCGCCGCGTATCCACGCGCCGGAAATCCGGATGGAACACGTTCCGCGCGGTATCGGGAATCATCCCCGCCAGCTCCACTCCGGTTGGTCCGCCGCCCACGATGACGAACGTCAGCCATTCGGCCTGCTCCTGCGGATCTTCCGTCTTCTCCGCGTTCTCGAACGCGGTGAGAAAGCGGTGCCTGATCTCGCGCGCATCCTCGATCCCCTTGAGGCCGGGCGCGAGCGGCTTCCATTCATCGTGCCCATAGTACGACGGCCCCGTTCCCGTGGCGAGCACGAGATAGTCGTAGGGAAACTCACGCCCGTTGTCGGCAATCACCACGCGCCGCGTCGTGTCCACGCGTGCCACCTGCTCCAGCAGCACTTCGGTGTTCCGCTGCTTGCGCAACAGGAACCGGATGGGCGACGTGATGCTCGTCGGCGCCAGCACCGCCGTCGCTACCTGGTAGAGCAGCGGCTGGAAGAGGTGGTAGTTCGTGCGATCAAGAACGAGCACGCTCGCGTCCGCGCGCCTGAGCGCCCGCGCGGCGTACAGCCCCCCGAACCCCGATCCCACAATGACGACTCTCGGCTTCATGCCTTTGCTGGTAGCTGGTAGCTGGTTTAACGACAGTAGCTGGTCGCTGGTAGCTGGTCGCTGGTAGGGCGTATGAAGTCCAGCGACCAGCCACCAGCTACCAGCGACCAGCTACCGTCCCTAACCTATCTGCACTCCCTCGGCCGCGATCACCGCACGACCTTCCGCCCACCGCGCGCCCACCGTGATGAGCAGCACGAGTACGATCAGTAATACGCTGTACGCCGCGGCGGTGCCGAAGGCGAAGTTGCGGAGCTGCGAGAGGATCTCCATGGAGATCGGACGGTTGGCGTGGGTGAACAGCACGATGCTGGCCACGAACTCGCCCACGCCCATAATCGCGGCGAGCATCGCACCCGCCACCAGGCCGGGACGCGCGGCCGGGAGAATCACCCGGCGCAGCGTGAGCCACCAACTCCCGCCCAATCCGCGCGCAGCGTCCTCCAGCGACGGATCCATCTGCCGGAGCGAGCTTTCCGTGGCGCTCGACACGAGCGGAATTCCGCGAATGAAATACGCCAGCGGCAGTATCCAGAAGGTCCCCACCAGCAGAACGCGGAGTCCCGCGACCGAGTTCCGGTCAAAGGTGGACGCGAGGCCAATGGCGATGGCGGTGGCGGGAATGGCCCAGGGCAGCGCGACGAGCAGTTCGAGCAGCCTCCGCATGCGGAAGCGGCGCAGCACGAGCAGGTACGCGGCGAGGAAGCAGATGATGATGTCCGCAACGGTCGCCAGCGCCGCCATGCCGACGCTGTTGCGAATGGGAACCCAGAGCTGCGGATCGCTCGCGAGATTGCGGAAGTTGTCGAGCGTGTATTCCGGCGGCAGCACCTGCGTGGTCCACGTACCGTCACGCGCGAAGGACACGAGCACCACCATGGCGTGCGGCAGCACGAGAATCACGACGAGCACCGCGCCCAGGAAGGGCGCGAGCGTGCGCGACAGGCGCGATTGCAGCGGCGCGCGCTTCACCACACCCTTGCCCGACATGCTGTAGCTGCGCCGCCGCTCGAACCAGCGAATGCCCAGCAGCGCGATCACGGCCGTCACGGCGAGCACCGTGGTCTCCACGTACACCATGCCCATGGCGCCGTTGAGCTTGGACGACACGATCTGTGTGGAGAGCACGCGAATGCCGCCGCCAAAGATGTACGGCGCCGAAAAGCTGCCCAGCGCGCTCATGAAGACGAGCAGCATGGAGCCGGCGAGCGCCGGCGTGAGCAGCGGCAGCGTGATGCGCAGCATGCGCCTGGTGCGCGACGCGCCGAGTCCGGCCGCGGCCTCGTCGAGCGAATTGTCCAGCCGTTCGAGTCCGGCGGAGACAAAGAGAAAGACGTAGACGTACATCGTGTACGCGTGCACGAAGATGATCGCGGCCACGCCGTTGAGCGTCCAGGGCGCGTGATCCAGGTGCAGCACATCCTGCACCGCGCGTGTGATCACGCCGCTCTCTCCGTAGAGAAAGAGGAACGCGATGACGCCGACGAGCGGCGGGAGCGCGGCGGGCAGCGTGGCAATCGCGCCCAGCAGCCGTCGTCCCCGGAATTCGTAGCGTGTGAGCAGGAACGCCAGCGGGAT
>DATNDS010000076.1:0-17326 GCA_035553215.1 Gemmatimonadaceae bacterium | reverse complement strand
TGCATGCCCGTGGAAGAAATGGCGCGCCGCGGGCGCGACACGCTGCGCTTCGGACCACTCAAGCCCGTGGGCCTTCGCGACCCGCGCACCGGCCGCGATGCGTGGGCCGTGGTGCAGCTCCGGCAGGAGGATCGCGCGGGGCGCATGTGGAACATGGTGGGATTCCAGACTCGGCTGCGCATTCCCGAACAGCAACGCGTGTTCAGGATGATCCCGGGCCTGCAGGACGCCGAATTCCTGCGCTTCGGATCCATCCATCGCAACTCGTACCTCAACGCGCCCGGAGCGCTCTCGCCGCATCTCGCGCTGCGTGATGATGCACGCGTTCTTTTCGCCGGCCAGATCACCGGCGTGGAAGGCTATACCGAGAGCAGCGCCACCGGTCTCGCTGCCGGTATCAATCTGGCGCGCCTGATAGCCGGTCTCGAGCCGATTCTGCCACCGCCCACGACGATGCTCGGCGCATTGTATCGATACTTGCGTGAAGCCGATCCCGCGCACTTCCAGCCCATGAACGCCAACTTCGGCCTGCTGGACGAGCTGCCCCAGCCTGTGCGCGACAAGCGGCGCAAGCGCGAGATGTTCGCCGAGCGTGCCCTCACGGAGCTCGACGCCTGGCGCACCGAGCATGACATGAGTGCCGCAGCGCCGTGAGCCCGGACGCGGATCGCACACCGGGCGAGGATGCCGCGCCGAGCGCCGACGCACCGCTCCCGGAGCACGTGGCCGGCTTTCTCGAGTACATCGAGAAGGAACGCAATGATTCGCCCAACACGGTGCTCGCCTATCGGCGCGACCTCGCGGCGCTCGTCGAATTCCTGGGTGACTACTACGGCGCCGAAGGGTGGAGCTGGGGCGGACTCGATCGTCTGGCGATTCGCGGCTTCATGGGCCATCTCACCCGGCGCGGACTCGGCAAGCGATCCATCGCGCGCGCTCTGTCCGCCGTACGCAGCTTCTATCGCTATCTGCACCAGAGCGAAGATGTGGAAGCCAATCCCGCGCGCGGCGTGTCCACACCCAAGGCGGACAAACATCTCCCCGCGTATCTGGATCGCGCGCAGATAGATCTGCTTTTCCAGATCGCGGAGGTGCGCGCCTGGGGCGGCCGGTTCGTGGACGTGCGCAATCTCGCGATGCTCGAACTGTTCTACTCCACGGGCATGCGCCTCTCGGAGCTGGCCGGCATCAACGGCCGCGATCTCGATCTCGTCTCCCAGCAGGTGAAGGTGCGCGGCAAGGGACGCAAGGAGCGCATTGTCCCCGTGGGCGACCATGCCGTGCTCGCGCTCAGAAACTACGAAGCCAGACGTGACGAGCTGATACGCGCGCTCTCCGGGAAGGCCGACCGTGCCGCGTTCTTCCTCGGCCGCACGGGCCGGCGCATTGGCGTGCGCTCGGTGCAGAATGCCATCACGGCGTTTCTCCGGGAGATCGATGAGGACGCGGGGCTCACCGTGCACTCGCTGCGCCATACCTTCGCGACGCACCTGCTCGACGCAGGCGCCGACCTCCGCGCCGTTCAGGAACTCCTCGGCCACGCTTCCATCTCGACGACGCAGATTTACACCCACACGAGCGTCGAGCGCATCAAGGCGGTGTACGCGAAGGCGCATCCGAGGGCGTGAGTCGCGGGACGCCAACGGGGCAGCCCATGGGGCAGCCCAAGGGGCTGCCCCATGGGCTGCCCCGTTGGCGTCCACCACTCACTATCTTACGTCATCATGTCCCTCCTCCCCCGCGTCCGCTCCACCACGATCCTCGGCGTCCGCCGCGACGGCAAGGTCGCGCTGGGTGGAGATGGACAGGTGACAGTGGGCGAAACGGTGATGAAGTCCAATGCGCTCAAGGTGCGGACGCTGCGCGGCGGCCGCGTGCTCGCGGGTTTCGCCGGTGCCGCGGCTGACGCCTTCACGCTGTTCGAGAAGTTCGAGGAGCGCCTCGAGCGCTATCCCGAGAATCTGCCGCGCGCCGCCGTGGAGCTGGCCAAGGACTGGCGCCGCGACCGCGTGCTGCGCCGCCTCGAAGCGCTGCTCGCCGTGATGGACAAACAGCACGGCCTCGTGCTCTCCGGCACCGGCGACATCATCGAACCCGACGACGGCATACTCGCCATCGGGTCCGGCGGCTCCTATGCGCTCGCCGCCGCCCGCGCCCTCGTGGCGAGTTCCGCCCTCCCCGCGCCCGACATCGTGCGCAGGGGTCTCGAAATTGCCGGCGACATCTGCATCTATACGAACCGGAACATCACCGTGCTCGAGCTCTAGCCACCAGCATGCCTTCCAAACGCACGCAGCAGGCCATCGCCCGCCTCGCCGACCTCACGCCACGCCAGATCGTGGCGGAGCTCGATCGCTACATCGTCGGCCAGGATGAAGCGAAGAAGGCCGTCGCGATTGCGCTGCGCAATCGCTGGCGGCGGCAGCAGGCGCCGGACGACATTCGCGAAGAAATTTCGCCCAACAACATCATCCTCATCGGGCCCACCGGCGTGGGCAAGACGGAAATCGCACGTCGCCTCGCGCGCCTCGCGGGTGCGCCGTTCATCAAGGTGGAAGCTTCCAAGTTCACCGAGGTGGGCTACGTGGGGCGCGACGTCGAGAGCATGGTGCGCGATCTCATGGAAAGCGCCATCGACATGGTGCGCACCGAACGCGAGAACGAAGTGGAGGACCTGGCCTACGAGAAGGTGGACGAGCGGCTGCTCGACCTGCTCCTGCCGCGTCCCGCCGAGCCCGCGCCCGAGGAGCACGCCGCCGCGGGCGCCGGCGCGAAGTCCTCGTCACCGGGCCCATCACTCTTCGTCGTCTCCTCCGGCGGCGATGTCTCGCGCGAGGACGCCGAGCACGACGCGGCCACCGAGCGCTACCACCGCACGCGCGAGAAGCTCAAGAGCCTGCTGCTCGACGGCAAGCTCGAGGAGCGCGAGGTCGAGGTGGAAGTCACGCAGCAGGGCGGCCCGATGTTCGACATGCTCGTGCCGCAGGGCGCGCCCGAGGGCATCGAGAACTTCACCGGCATGCTGCAGGACATGATGCCGCGCCGCAAGAAGAAGCGCACGGTGAAAGTGTCCGAGGCGCGCCGCATCCTGCTCGATCAGGAGCTCGAGAAGCTCGTGGACATGGATGACGTCACGAGCGACGCGCTCGAGCGCGTGGAGAAGATGGGCATCATCTTCCTCGACGAGATCGACAAGATCGCGGGCGAGCGCTCGCAGATGGGCGGACCGGACGTGTCGCGCGAAGGCGTGCAGCGCGACCTGCTCCCCATTGTCGAAGGTTCCAACGTGCAGACCAAGTACGGCATGGTGAAGACGGACCACGTGCTGTTCGTGGCCGCGGGCGCGTTTCACGTCTCCAAGCCGAGCGATCTCATTCCCGAGCTGCAGGGACGCTTCCCCATTCGCGTGGAGCTGAAGCCGCTCACCGAGGCGGACTTCGTGCGCATCATGCGCGAGCCGGAGAACGCGCTCACCAAGCAGTACACCGCGCTGGTGCAGGCCGAGGGCGCCGCGCTCACGTTCTCGGATGACGCGATCGCCGAGATCGCCCGCATCGCCGCCGCCGTGAATGAGCGCATGGAGAACATCGGCGCGCGGCGGCTGCACACCGTGATGTCCTCGCTGCTGGAGGACGTGCTCTACGACCTCCCCGATCGCGGCAAGGCCCCCATTGCCATTGACGGCACCGCCGTGCGCGACCGCCTCAAGGCGATAGCGGAGGATGAGGACCTGAGGAGGTACATTTTGTAGTGACCGGCAACGAGCAACCAACTTCCAGCCAAACGCATGCCCTCCGACTTCCTCGCGATTCCCGACTTCTCCACCGCCGAGCTGCACACGTTGTTCGACCTCGCCGATCGCATGCGGCGGCGCGAGTATCACGAGAAGCCGCTCGCCGGCAAGTCGCTCGCGATGATCTTCATGAAGTCGTCCACGCGTACGCGCGTGTCGTTCGAGGTGGGCACCTGGCAGCTCGGCGGCCATGCCCTCTTTCTCTCGCCGCGCGACATCCAGCTCGGCCGCGGCGAGCCCATCGCCGACACCGCGCGCGTGCTCTCGCGCTACGTGGACGGCATCATGATCCGCACCTTCGCGCACGCGGAGGTGGAGGAGCTGGCAAAGTACGCGAGCGTCCCCGTCATCAACGGCCTCACCGACCTGCTGCACCCCTGCCAGATCCTCGCCGATCTCCTCACCGTGCGGCAGCACCTCGGCGACTGGGATGGCAAGCGGATCGCCTGGGTAGGCGATGGCAACAACATGGCCAACTCCTGGATCAACGCCGCGTACCGGCTTGGCTTCGAGCTCACGCTCGCCTGTCCGGAGGGGTATGACCCCGACGCGTCCATTCTGGCGCGCGCGCGCGAGCGCGCCCCGGTGCGCGTGGTGCGCGAACCCGCCGAAGCGGTAGCCGGCGCCGACGTCGTGAACACCGATGTATGGGCGTCCATGGGTCAGGAGGAGGAGCAGGCGAAGCGCGCGAAAGCGTTCGCCGGCTACACGGTGGACGAGACGCTCATGGCCCGCGCCGCCCGTGACGCGATCTTCCTCCATTGCCTGCCCGCGCACCGCGGCGAGGAAGTTTCCGCCGCCGTGATCGACGGCCCGCAGAGTCGCGTCTGGGACGAAGCCGAGAACCGCCTGCACGTCCAGAAAGCCGTCATGGCGATGCTCATGGCCGGGTCGCCCGCGCGCTCCGGCGCATAGCGGCACGCGTACGGGGCGGTCGCCCGCTCCGCGCCGGGGTACCCGGTAATCACCCAAGCGGGTCGCCGGACACCTCCCCGCGCCCTCTCATGCCACGGTGGCAGCCCGTCGGCAGGATAGGCATATTGGGGAATGTCGCGCCAGCAACCTGGCCGGCTCCGCGCGTCCGGTGCTCGCGGCCAGCGTTCCTCCACCACCCAACAGAATGCTCAACCAGACCCCGTTCCACGCCATCCACGTCGCCCTCGGCGCCAGAATGGTGCCGTTCGCCGGCTTCGACATGCCGGTCCAGTATCCCACCGGCATTACCGCCGAGCACAAGGCCGTGCGTGAACGGTGCGGGCTGTTCGACGTGAGCCACATGGGCGAGTTCGACATTCGCGGACCCGATGCCGTGGCGTTCGTGAGTCACGTGACCTCCAACGACGTGCCCGGCATGGTCGTGGGGCAGGTGCACTATACCACGATCCTCAACGAGCGCGGCACCATCGTGGACGACTGCCTCGTCTATCGCTTTGCCGACCACATCATGATGGTGGTGAACGCGTCGAACCGTGCCAAGGATCTCGCGCACATCCTCGCGCACCAGGGCACGTTCGACTGCACCGTGCGCGACGTGAGCGACGACACGGCGCTGCTCGCGCTGCAGGGACCCCTGGCGCAGCAACTGCTCCAGCCGCTCACGACGACTGATTTGGACGCAATCCGCTACTATTTCTTCACCGAGGGCACGGTGGCGGGCGTGCCGGCGGTGATCTCGCGCACGGGCTACACGGGCGAGGACGGCTTCGAGCTGTACTTCTCCGCGGCGCACGCGCGCACGATGTGGGATGCCATCATGGCCTCGGGCCAGGTCACTCCCGCCGGACTCGGCGCGCGCGACACGCTGCGCCTCGAGATGGGCATGGCGCTCTACGGCAACGACATCGACGACAGCACCACGCCGCTCGAAGCGGGGCTGGGCTGGCTCGTGAAGTTGAAGAAGGGCGACTTCGTGGGACGCGACGCGCTCACCCGCCAGAAGGAGCAGGGCGTGCCACGCAAGCTCGTGGGTTTCACCACCGGCGAGCGCGCCTTCCCGCGCCACGGCTATCCGGTGTTCGTGGACGGTGCGCCGAGCGGCTCTGTATGCAGCGGCACGATGAGTCCGTCACTCGGCATCCCGATCGGCACCTGCTACCTCCCCACCGCGCTGGCCAGGCCCGATACGAGCTTTGCGATCGAGATCCGCGGCAAACGTGTTCCGGCCACCGTAGTGAAGATGCCGTTCTATAACCAGGGCACGCACCGGTAGCTTGACGACGGTCGCGTCCCGCTTCCCGCTTCCCGCTTCCCGTGTCTCTTCGCCTTGCCATTCTCACCATCTCCGACGCCTGCTCGCGCGGCGCGCGCGCGGACGCATCGGGCAGCGCGATCGCTGGCTGGGCGGCGGAGCATGGGTGCCAGGCGGTGGAGCGCGCGGTCGTGGCCGACGACAGCGGCGCGATCATCGCGCGGCTGCTCGACTGGTGCGACCACGATGCGGCGGACGTGGTGCTCACGACCGGCGGTACGGGGCTCGCGCCGCGCGACATCACGCCGGAGGCCACGCGCGCGGTCATCGAGCGCGAGGCGCCGGGCATCGCGGAGCGCATCCGCATGCTCGCGACGGAGAAATTTCCACGTGCGGCGTTGTCGCGCGGCCTGGCGGGCGTGCGCAACCGCACGCTCATCGTGAATCTTCCCGGATCGCCCGGCGGCGTGCGCGACGGGCTCGCCGCGCTGGAGCCCGTGCTCGATCATGCGGTGCGCATCCTGCGCGACGAGCCCACCGACCACAGTGCGCCGTCCGTGCCGAGCGCGTCGCCCGTTCCGCCTGCGTCATCCGCGTCATCCGCGTCGCCCGCGTCGCCCGCGTCGCCCGACGCTTCCCGCCAATCGCCCGCGCCATGAAGGTGCTCCTCACGTTGGCGGACGTGGAGCCCGCGGTGCGCCTCAACGCAAAGCTCGAGGCGGCCGGATTCCAGACTGCGCTCGTGTCGCCCATGGACGACGTGCCCACCGCCATTCGGCGCGAGAAGCCCGACGTGATCGTGCTCACGGGAGGGCTGGCCGAGCCAGTGAACGTGCACCTCGTCAAGCGCCAGCTCTGGGACGGCGCGAGCGTGGTGGGGCTGGCCGACGTGGACGAGCCCGGGCTGCACGACCGTCTGCGTGCGCTCGGCTTCGTTGAGGTGTACGCCAAGCCCGTCGATCTGGACGAAGTGTTCTCCGGCGTGCGGCGCATCCTCGAGCGGCGCCGACTCTCGGAGGAGACCGGGCTCATTGGCGAGAGCGAGGCCATGCGCGAGGTCATGGTCAAGATCGAGCAGATGGCGCCGGTGTCGAGCACGGTGCTCATCGAGGGCGAGAGCGGCACGGGCAAGGAGCTGGTGGCGCGCGCGCTGCACCGGCTGAGTCCACGGCGCGCGCGGCCGTTCATCGCGGTGAACATCGGCGCGCTGCCGGAGACGCTGCTCGAGAGCGAACTGTTCGGCCACGAGAAGGGCGCGTTCACGGGCGCCGCCGAGCGGCGGCTGGGGCGCTTCGAGCTGGCGCACAGCGGGACGCTGTTTCTGGACGAGATTGGCGAGGCGCCGCCCAGCACTCAGGTGAAGCTGCTGCGTGTGCTGGAGCAGCGCGAGGTGATGCGCGTGGGCGGGTCGCAGCCGTTCCGGGTGGATGTGCGCGTGGTGGCGGCCACGAACCGTCCGCTGCGCGACCAGGTGGAGGAGGGAGGCTTCCGCGCCGATCTGTACTACCGGCTCAACGTGCTCACGATCTATCTGCCCCCGTTGCGCGAGCGTCCCGAGGACATCCCGCTGCTGGTACGCCTGTTCATCCAGGAGTTCTCCGCGCAGCACGACCGGCCCTTCCATGGTATTTCGGCGGACGCCATGCAACTGCTGGTGGAGTACGCCTGGCCGGGCAACGTGCGCGAGCTGCGGAACCTGGTGGAGAGCATGGTGGTGCTGGCGCCCGGGCACGAGATCACGGCGGAGAACATTCCGCGGCAGATCCGGGACGGTGGAAGCGCTCGGTTTCTGCCGGTGCCGGTGGGTCCCTACGTGCGCGCACAGGAGAGCGCGGCGGGAGGTCGCGAACTGGAGTTCATCATCCGCAGTCTGGTGGAGCTCAAGCTGCAGGTGGAGGAGCTGCGGCGCCGGGTGGGCGATCCGCGCGGGGTGTTGAACCCGGGCGACGAGGTGCAACGATCCTTGCCGGCCGCGCTTCCCGTGTCGGCCATCGAGCCGCCTGAACAGCCGCCCCCGCCAAACATCGTGACGGTGCGGCCGGGAATGACGATGGCCGAGATCGAGCGGTCGGCCATCGAGGCGGCGTTACGGGAGACCCGGGGCAACCGTCGAAAGGCAGCGGAGCTGCTCGGCATCGGGGAGCGGACGTTGTATCGGAAGCTCAAGGAATACGACCTGCCGGTGACGGGTTAGCTTGCGTTTATTGCCGGTTGGGTCAATATTCTGGCTGTGCCGGCGGCCACCTGCAGCAGCGTAGCCGGCGCTCCTTCTTCCGGGTCGACAGTTTCGTCACGCGTCCCGTTCCTCACCGAGCAGTCCTCGTAGTCCTCGCAGTCCCACGCCAGGCCAGGGTCCGTAACGTCCGTGCCACTGAATGCACCGACGCCGCTGTCCACACCAGCATCGCCCATAGCGGGCAGCGTGCTTCCCATCAAGAGAGCCGAAGAGCTTCTGGCGACGCTGCCGGGAGTGGTAGCCGCGCGCATCGTGGCGGCCGACAACGGCGCCGTGAACGAAATTCATCTGCTCACCACGAGCGAGGTGAATCCCAAGCAGACGGTGCGTAACGTGGAGAGCGCACTGATCGCGCACCTGGGCATGAAGGTGGACCATCGCAAGATCTCGGTGGCCACGACGGTGGAGCCGCCGAAGACGCCCGAGGCGCGCGAGCAGTCGGAGGCCGCGGCGACGGAAGCCATGGAGGCGGCGCTCAGGCGGCGACTCTACTTCGAGGACCTGGAGATCCGCCGGTCGCGCACGCGGGGCGTGACGTGCCGCGTGACGTTAAGAAAGGGCAATCAGTCATATATCGGGGAATGTGACGGCAGCGAGGGCGAGCGTTCGCGCGCGGAGGTTGCGGCGCGCGCCGCGATCGTGGCGATGGACCAGGCGCACAAGGAGGCGGAGGGGGAAGGCGTGGCGGAGCGGGTGGCGCGGGCGCTGTCGCTGGAGGGGTGCCGATTAATCGAGGCATTCGAGCGCGAATTCGCGTTCGTGGGGATCATGGCGCGGCAGGGGCGGGATGTGGCGGTGCTGACGGGGAGCTGCGAGGTAAAGGAGAGCGCGGAGACGGCGGCGGTGCTGGCCGTACTGGACGCGACGAACCGGTGGCTTGGGCGAGGGAAGTAGGCTTCACGCGAGGTTAACCGAACACACTTTTGCATACTAAAAACTGAACAACCCCCGATCCTCGGCAGAGCGGAGCTGAGCGGGCAAGGCCAGTAGAGCGGAGCCAAACCTTTAGCACATTCGACGGATGTCGATGTGACTTTGTACAAGGGGAGGTGACGCAAAGTGTTTCATCATGTGAGCATCTGGCTGAAGCTCGTCAAGTGGGTTACGACGACGCCGGTGTCGGCGGAGCTATTGACCTGGTATTAGGTCGGGGACGGGGGTTCCCAATATGTCCACTCGTATTCGGTTGTATGTCGCAAGCGTTGTAACCGCTGCGCTAATCGCAGCGGGAATTGTCGTGCGCGTCTCACCCATGCACACTCATGCTGCAGTGACGGCTGTGCTGTGTTTGGCTGTTTTTGCGGTGCTATCTGAACTCCTGCCTCATCACCTGAGCAGCGGAGCCGCGGGCTCGATTTCTTTCATTCCGCATCTTGCGTCGGCGTTACTGGTGCCTGGCTGGCTGGCAGTCGTGGGCGTGGCATGCTCGCATCTCATTGCCGCCGTTCTCTCCAAGAAGGATCCATTCAGGCTGGTATTCAACGTCGCGCAGATTACACTGGCAACCGCGGTCGGGATTCTCGTTTATCATTTCCTCGGTGGCCAAGCATTTCTCGGGGTTACAGATCCATTTTCGCAAGAAGCGGCGCGTTATGTCCTTCCGTTCCTAGCGCTAGTTATCTCGTTCTTTTGCGTCAATACTCTTGCGGTCAGTGGCGCGATAGCGGTTAGTCAGTCACGCTCGCTCACGTCAGTTTTTCGACAGCACGTTCGTTCCAGCATTCTTAACGACGTCATGTCAAGCCCTGTCGTGTACCTGCTCGCCTGGGTGTATACGCGCTTCGGCATTTGGGGAGTTGCTCTTCTCACACTTCCGCTGCTGGGAGTTCGCCAGCTGTACAAGACAAACCACCAGCTTGAACAGGTGAACCGGGACCTGCTGGAATTGATGGTAAAGGCAATTGAAGCGCGTGATCCTTACACGTCCGGTCATTCCAGACGAGTGTCGCACTACTCGACATTGATCGCGCGCGCGATTGGTCTTACTGCGAAGGAAGTTGAGAGAATCGGCACAGCGGCACTGCTACACGACGTCGGAAAGATTCACGAGATATATGCTCCAATTCTCCGCAAGCCAGATAAGCTGACGCCTGACGAGTGGGCCATTATGCAGACCCATCCGATCAAGAGTGCGGAGCTCGTGGCAACGGTGTCTCACCTCAAGGATCTGATTGCTCCGGTCCGGGGCCACCATGAGAATTGGGACGGAAGCGGCTATCCAGATGGCCTGGCTGGAGAGGGAATTCCCCTCGCCTCGCGTGTGATTCTGTTTGCAGATACGATTGACGCCATGACGACAGACCGACCGTATCGCAAGGCTCTCACGGAGACTCAGGTTAGAGCTGAACTGCTGAAATTCAGAGGAACTCAGTTCGACCCTAATCTCTGCGATCAGCTGCTAGGGAGCCCAATGTTCGGATTACTTTTTGCCCCTGCGGCGGCGCGCGAACCGTCTCCTGCTCGTGGCGTTCGGATTGGGCTAGTCCGGCCAGCATAACGTACAGTCGTAGCTGCTCTGGCCCTGGTTGGCCCTACGACACCTCAAGCCTCGCTTGAACCCAACGCAGCTCGGGGCTAAGTGGCCATCTTACTCGCCGATGCTCCGATAGGTAGGCAACGACTAATTGTTTTCCCTCCTCACGCCTGCCGCGCATTTCAAACAGTCTATAGAGCACAGCGACGAACAGGTCCTGGTGCGATGATGTGCGGGTACGCTCGTGCAGGCGCACGAGATCTGCAAGGTTACGGCTGGAAGGAGCCGCCTGACCTCGAAGAATGCGCAAGTACCAGCGAAACGAAAGGAAGCGTGCGGTGGCGCGGACCGAGCGGTCATGGTCGGCTGCAACCTCACTCTGCCTGATAAGGTCTGCGGCATCTGTCAGCCGGTTTTCTCGCAATGCAATTTCCGCAGCACTACTGAGGATGGCAGATCGGCTGAGCGCGTCGGTCTGCTTATCGAGAAATTGGCCGGCCCGGCCGTTCCAACGCTTGGCTAGATCGATGTTGTCTATGGTGAGGTAAATCGAGGCGATCTGATTGGCAGCAGCAGCAGCGAAATTCCTCATGCCTCTTTTCTCGGCAAGGCCAACAGCTTCAGAGGCGCTTTCAACGGCGCTTTCTATCTCATTGTTCGCTCGATAGGCGAGTGCAGCGTGCGACAGAGTTCGAACGCGTACAGCGATGTCCTCAGTCGTTGCCGTCATCGTCACCAACTCCTTGGCGGCCTTGGCAGCGCGTGGAGGGTCGCCAAATGCGCAATGATAGACCAGCTCGAAGTAAAGACGATCAGACGCGGCGATCTCACCAGTCGCAAGTAGTGGAGAGATGCATGTGAATGTCTGATTCGCAGCCCCGACGTTACAGGAATTGTCGGCCAGCATTAGCACCCAAGTCGCAACGCGTACCCGGTGTGCGGCAGCGGCTGACTGATCCAAGACGCATTTGAGTCCCTTCTTCAAGAGCACAGAGTCGTTGCGCGATATTCGCCACCTGGTTTGGAATAGCAACAGCTCCAAGTCAGTATGCTGGTTTTCAGCGATTCCAGCGTCTTTTCGCAAACGAATCGTATTGATGATTACTCCCTCCAACACATCCCACGCACCCGCGAGATGAAGCGCCTGTATCTGCTGATCGCTGATCTCTAGCCGCTCGTCATTTGAGCGAGCCAGCGATGCCGCGCTTGCCAAGGTTCGCGCAGCTTCGGTTGGCATCCCAATTGCTAGCGCGTGCCGTGCGCAGGTGCGAAGCAGATCAAGCGCGCGATCTGTCTCCCCTGCGTGCTTCCAATGCTCAGAGCACTCCCACATCATCGCGATCGAGGTGCTCAAACCGGGGTCACCTTCCAACACCTCCGCCACACGTCGATCCATGAGGGCGCGCGCGGCGCCCGACAGGCGAGACAGCGCCGCCTGCGTCAGCAGATCGTGCTTGCTGATCACGCGGGTGCCGTCGGATTCTATCAGCCCGCGACGCTCGAGGTCCTCGAGACTGTCCATCAATTCCATCGTGCGCGCGCCGAGCACCCGTTCCATCCGCTCCAGCGTGGAAAATTTCCCGAGCGAGCAGCACGCCTGCAGCGTGCGGTGCGAGAGGAGATTCAGTCCGGCGAGCCGCTGTGCAACCAGTTTGTCGAGCGTGGCCGGCGCCAGATAATGCTCGCCGTCCCACGCGCCGTGGAGCGCCAGCTCGATCAGGTAGTACGGATTCCCGCCACTCGAGGACACGCACCAGTCGCGAAACCGCTCGTTGCCCTCACGGGCCATTCCCGTGATAACCTGGTCCAGCAGCTGGCGACTCGCCTCATCTCGCAACGGACGCAGTGGCAGACTCACCGGCACGCGGTGCTCGGCATCCGCGAATCGGCGCTCGCCCTCCTCGGTGCGCGAGGTGACCAGCACCAGTACCTGCCGCGTCGCCACCCACGCGGTCAGGTCGCCCAGCAGTTCCCAGGACATGCGGTCCAGCCAGTGCGCATCCTCCATCACCACGAGCAACGGCCCTTCGCTCGACACGGCGTCGAACAGGTCGAACAGCGAACGGCAGACATTCGCGAAGAGCAGCTCCGCATCGGAGCTGTCAGGAGACAGCGTCGTCACCCTGGGATCGTGCTCGGTGAGCCGCCTGAGATACTTCATCGAGTCCGGCGCGCAGCCGAGCGACCCGGGCATTTGAAGCAGCTTGGGCACGAGATCCACGAAGACCGAGAGCGGACGACGTTCGTCATGCGGCTGGCAGCCCACCTGCACGACACGCACCTTCTGCTCACGCACTCGCTTCGCCAGCTCATTGACGAGTCGTGTTTTCCCGATCCCTGTTTCGCCCCAGATCAGATACGTGCTCCCGCGTGATGCCATGGCGAGCTGCAGCGCCTTGTGCAACTCCGCCATTTCCGCTTCGCGCCCGGTTTGTGGCGCGGTGCGCACCGGGATGATGTCGGCCTGAAATTGTCCAGCGATTCGCTCGCGCAGCATGGCCGCGGGGAACTGCGGCTCGCGCGCACCGCCCACATCGCGCAGAAAGGTGTCCAGCACCGAGAGCGCCTCGCCCCGGCCGCGCTGCACCATCGCCGATTCCGCAACCGCGATCGTCGCTTCCTCGTTCAGCGGATCGATCGCGAGACAGCGCGCCGCGAGTGCTTCTGCGCCCTGCCAGTCGCCGCGCGCGCGCTTTGCGGCAATTCCGGCCACAAAGGCGCGGCGGATCGCGGCATGCACGCGATCGCGATAGTCATCCAGCCACTCGCTGAACGACGCCGAGATCTGCGGCGTGTAGCCCGGCAGAAACTCACCTGCCTCGCCGTCCGCCAGTCGCACGAGCTCCGCGTCTTCGTGCGTCGCGAGAAACACGGCGCAGTCCGTCTGAATGCAGTGGGCCGGCAGCAGCACGTCCATGCGCTCGCAGCGCAGCCCGGCACCCAGCCCGTTCAGGCGGTACAGCACCTGGCGCAACGAATGCGCGGCGCGCCGCTCGCTGACGGTGGGCCAGAGAACTTCCAGCAGCGCGCGTCGCGTCACCGGCTTGCCACCCTCGAGCACGAGATACAGCGCTGCCGCGAACAACGTCTCGGCCGCGGGCAACAGCCGCGTATCCCCGACCTCCAATGTGCACTGACCCAGCCCGCGCAGCCGTATCATGACCGTCCTCATCCGCTGGTCTCTTCATGCGACGGGCTCTACAGTGCATGACGCCCGTCACTGCATCGTCATCGACAGTACTCGCGATGAGTTAAGGCGGGCTCTGCCGTTAGTCAACCGGTGCTGCCGAAACCCCCGGCACGGTCCGTTGACGCGCTCACGGCGCCCTCGGTCCACTCCAGCACCTCGAACCGATTGAAGACGATCTGCGCGATGCGCTCGCCGTGTTCGATCGTCACCGGAACCGTGGCGTCGTTCTTCATCATCACGAGCCACTCGTCGGGATAGTCCGCATCGATCGTCGCCGGCGCGTTAGGAAGTATGAGTCCCTTCCGGAACGCGATGCTGCTCCGCACACGGAGCTGCGCTTCGTGGCCCTCCGGCAGCCTCGCCCTGAAGCCCAGGGGGACCAGCGCCGTCACTCCGGGCTCGAGCGTGAGCACACCGCGTGCGTCGGCGTGAATCACCGCCTGAGCGGCGTTGGCCGCCGTGCACACGTCGCGCCCCAGCACGTGCGCCCGCACGTCGTAGCCGGCCGAACCCGCGGTCGCGCGCCGCGGTGGTTCCACGTCGGCAAAGAGCGGCTCGAAGAGCACGCACGGTGCGTCGTCAGGCATCTGGGTTTCTCCAATCCGGGTGTGTGACGGGGCAGGCCATGGTCATCGGTGTTGTCTCCGCGAGAGGCTCGGTTCGCGAGTGTGTCCCTGCACGGGCGCCAGGCGAATCCCTCACCGGCGCACGCAACGCGCAGGCTTGCGGAATGCACTCCGCGGCTGCCGGCGCGTACTGCGGAAATAGTACCTGCTTTCCGCGAACTTTGCCGTGAATGATTGCGAAGGTCGGGTTGGAGGACGGCCTGTGCCCGGTGGTACACTCGTGCCGAACGTGCAGCGAATCTTTCGCCGAGCTTCTATGCGCTTTCCAGGACACGGCATACTCGTGACGGCGTGCGCGCTGTCGGTCTCGGCCCCTCTTTGTCGTCACGAAGCAATTCCACCCGACGGGGACGATCCTCGCGCTCTGAGCGAGCGGTAACCACGCCCCGAGCAAGGGAGTCGTGCACGCTTGGCCCGCGCGCCGTGCGACTGTAGTTTCCGGGGGCGTCGCGGGCCGTTCGCCGGCGGCGTGCTGACTTCACCGGCTCGGGCGCACGTGCGCAACGGCTCGCGTGCCGCACCGCTCCCTCGCTTCGTGGCATGGCAATCACCGGCTCGCTCGAATCGGAACCGCGCGATGAGACCCGGAGCGGCGCCTACCGCGTCACCTACGGTCTCCCCCCGCACCTCACCTCGTGGCAGCTTCCGCCCGGTTGGCGCTGGGGGCCGCAGAGCGTCTGGATCGGCGCCACCCGCCATTCCATGGAGCTCATCGACTCGCTCGATCGCTCCCTGTCGCTCATCACCGCGCCCGATCCCGCTCACCACGCCTGGCTCCTGGACGAAGCGAAGAATCTCGGCCACCTGCACCACCGCCTCATTCCCACGACCTACCACGTGTGGAATACCTTCGCCCAGTCGCGGCGCGGGCCCGGCTACCTGCGTCACTGGATTGACGGCGAATCGCTCCGCATGCGCGTCTCCCGCGAAGGCGCGGATGACCCGCGCACGGCCGTGCGCCTGCTCCGCGAGCTCGGCTCCGCCCTGGCGTTCCTCCACGACCGCAACCGCGTGCACGGCGCCCTCTCGCCGGACAGTCTCTGGTTCTCCCCGCTGGGCGAGGTGTGGCTCCTCGGCTGGCAGTGGGCCATGCCGCGCGAGCAGATTCCCGCCGGGCTCCATCCCGATTCGCGCTGGATGCTCGCCGCGCCGGAGTGGGGCGATGCATGGGAACCCACGCAATTCAGCGACCAGTGGCAGCTCGCTGCCGTCGTCGTCACGTCGCTCACCGGCGACTCCCCACCCGCGCACGACATTCCCCCCGTGAAGCTCGTGCGCCCCGAGGCGCCCGACGCCGTGGCGCGCGTGCTCGACCGTGCCCTCGCCGAGCAGCCCGAGCGCCGCTATCCCTCCGTCACCGCCATGATGCGCGACCTGGAGCGCGCCGCCGGTGCCCGATCCACCGTGTTCACCAGCGGCGCGTTCGAGGCCGTGCGACCGCTCCCCGCGGACGCGGACCACCGGCTGCGCCAGGCGCTGGGCGATGACTACGAGATGCTCGCCAAGCTGGGAAGCGGCTCGTACGGCGACGTGTGGCGCGTGCGCGATCTCGCGCTCGAGCGCGAGGTGGCGCTCAAGATTCTCCATGCGCGCATCGCCAACGATCCGCAAGCGGTGATGCACTTCCGCCGCGAGGCGCGGCTCGCGGCGCAGCTCTCGCATCCCAGCATCGTCCCCATCTACGACTGGGATTCGCGCGGCGGCTCGGCCTGGTTCACCATGGAGCTCATGGAGTATGGCTCGCTCGCGGATCTCGTGCGCCGCTCCGGACCGCGCCCCCTGGGCGAGGTCGCGCCAGCCATCGCCGCGCTGCTCGACGGACTCGCCGCCGCGCACTCCGCCGGCATTCTGCACCGCGACCTCAAGCCGGAGAACATTCTCATCGATCGCTGGCGCCGCTGGCGCATCGGCGACTTCGGGCTGGCCAGCCGCGAAGGGCTCGACCGCACCGGATCGTCGGGCACGCCCGCGTTCGCGGCGCCGGAGCAGCTGCTCAATGAGGCGCAGGGACCCGCCGTGGATCTCTTCTCCATGGCCGGCATCGCGCTCTTCGCGCTCACCGGCCGCCAGCCCTTTGGCGACGGCGAGCCGCGCGTGCTGCTCGCCCGCCAGATCGCGGGCGACCCCGATCTGAGCGGCGTGCCGGAGCCCATTGCCAGGTGGCTTGCGCGCGGCCTTGCCGCCGAACCCGAAAAGCGCTGGCGCGATGCCAGCCAGATGCGCGACGAATGGCTCGCGGCCGCCGGGGAAGTGCTCGGCGAGGGGACGCGAGCCGGCTGGCTACGCGGGTTGTTCGGATGAACCGCAATCCCGCTGCACGGCCGGAACTCTCCTGAATCCCATGTCACCCACTCGACGCGAAGTCCTCGCCCAGCTCGCCGCACTCACGGCGCTGTCCGCGCTCCCCCGCTCGCCCTGGTCCGCTGCTCCGTCAAATCCGCTCGACGGAACCATCGCCGACTGTCAGGAGGGCTTGCGCCGCGGCGCGTGGTCGGCCGTGGAGCTTGCCACGCACGCGCTCGAGCGCTGCCGCACGGACGGCGCGCGCTGGCGCGCGATTGACGCCCTGTCCGCCACGGTGCTCGACGAAGCGCGCCAGGCCGACGCGCGCCGCCGCGCCGGCCGGAGTCGCGGCGCGCTGGATGGCATCCCCGTGTTCGCCAAGGCCATCTACGACATGAATGGTCTGCCCACCACCGGCTCCAACGCCGAGTGGGCGCGGCTTTTTCCCGATCCGGTGCGGCGCGATTCCATCGAGGTCGCCCGTATCCGCGCGGCCGGTGGCATTCTGCTCGGCAAGACCGCCGCTGATGATTTTGC
>DATNDS010000075.1:0-8813 GCA_035553215.1 Gemmatimonadaceae bacterium | reverse complement strand
CACCTGGTGTCGCGGGCAGCTCCGGTCGCGCGCTTCCGCCGGATGCCGGTGCGCTGAACACGCCACCCTCGGCGAGGAAGAGGATGCGTGTGCCATCCGGCGACCATTGCGGGTCCGTCTGGACATCCAGCGAATCGTCTGTGAGCGCGAGAGCGCGGCCGCCGCTCACCTGCCGCACGAAGATCCGCATGCTTGCCATGTTGCCAGATGCATATGCCACGCTGCGTCCGTCGGGCGAGAGCGCGGGTGCGATCTCGAGCCCGGGATCCCACGTCACCTTTGTTGCACGACCAAAGCTCGTGACGGGCAGCGCTCCAGTCGCGGTACGGCGTCCCGCGAAGAACGCGACGACAGCGACGACAATTGATGCGGCGAGCAGTGCGAAGATGAACGGGACGCGAATAGCACGGCCCGGTGCGTGACGCAGCCTTGAGCCAGTACGCCGCACCGCCGCATCGGCTTGCAGGTTCCTGGCGAATTCGGCCGCGCTCCCGAACCGATCCGCCGGTAGCTTTTCCAGCGCGGTGAGTACCGCGGCCTCGACCGATTCCGGGATGCTGCGCCGCTGCGCAACGAGCCCGCGCGGCTCTTCCGTGATCACGCGCGCGATGATCGCCTGCGTCGTCGGTCCGGTGAACGGCGGCTCACCTACCAGCATCTCGTATGTGACGGCTCCCAACGCGTACATGTCGGTGCGCGCATCGACGTTCCGCTCGCCCATTGCCTGCTCGGGCGACATGTATTGCGGAGTGCCGAGTGAGAGGCCCGTCTGCGTCATCCGCTGTCCGCCAGCCTGCTCCACGGCAAGCGCTATCCCGAAATCCGCGACGAGCGCGCGGCCATCGTGCAGAAGAATGTTCTCCGGCTTGATGTCGCGATGCACCACACCACGCTTGTGCGCGTACTCCAGTGCATCGGCAACCTCGGTCGCGATGCGTATCGCGTCGGTAATCGGGAGCTGGTGCTCGCGATCGAGTCTGTGCCGCAGAGTCTCGCCCTCCACGTACGGCATCACGTAGTACAGCAGTCCGTCAGCGGATCCTGAGTCGAACAAAGGCAGAATGTGCGGATGCTGCAGGTTCGCCGTGAGCTCGATCTCTTTCAGAAAGCGTTCGGGCCCGAGAATCGCAGAGAGCTCGGCGTGTAGCACCTTGATCGCGACCTTGCGATGGTGCTTGACGTCTTCCGCGAGGTATACAGTCGCCATGCCCCCCGCGCCAAGCTCGCGCTCGATGGTGTAGCGATCTGAAAGCGCGGCACTCAGGCGGTCCGGAATCGAGATCATCGAGCGATCACAACAGTGCGCGGTGCAACGCGCGCCGGCTCGAGCGCGAACCGCTCAGCACTGAGCCCCTCCGCCTTCCCCGGTGCGATGACCTTGACCACGACATCACGACCCAATGCTTCGTCGCGCGCGACGAACACGCGCGACATCCCGCCGCCGCCGATCTCGCGCTCGAACGTGTAGGCCGGTCCGAGCGCGGTCTGGAGCTGGTCGCGGAGGAGGTCGGGCATGACTGCGTCTGGAGTGGCCGGGAGGGAAACATGTCGGGCGAATATACCGGGCGGGCACGTCACCGCCAGCGTGGCCACACGTCCGAGAGCAGGATCAGAACACGAGCTGAAGGAGCCCGCGTTCACAGCGCGCGAGTTTCTCGCGAACAAGGGTGCCCGCATGCTCAAAGCCGATCGGCGCTCACGAGATTCAGCGACTGAGTGAAGTTGCTGGCCTGTCACCCGCCGCATCCCGCAGCTGGTCGATGGGGTCGACGCCACTGAATGACGGCGCGACGACGCAGCTGCCGTATCGATTGCGAAAGCCGGCAAGGATGCGCGCCTGATTGTCCCGCGCAACGGCGATTTTGTTTCTAGGAAGGCCGAGCAGGGTGGCCCGGGACCAGCCGGCCATCATGTGGTTCGCCTCGCGAAGTCTCGCGACGGCGGACAGCATCCGGTCCTGCTCGGCACCTGAGAGCGGTCCTCCCGCTCAGCGCGTCGGCTGAAGCTCTATTCGCTCCGAGTTCTCCGCGAGGTTTGTCGCTTCGAGCACCGGCAGCAGCCGATAAGGCTTGGACCACGTCACCATGCGATCAGCCGACGTGTGCGACGCTGCATCTGACGCGACGGCGGTGCGCCAGGCTTCCGCATCCCACGTGCGCGTCGGCGGCGCGTACGCGTCTGCGAGAGCGGCGATCGCGCGGCGGTCGCGTCCACCTTCCACCGCGGCCTGAATGGTATCGAGCTGATGGTCGAGGCATGCTTCGATCGCCGCGCGGGTGAACGCCTGCGGTCCATCGTCGTCACGGAGCTCGATTCGCATCGCCTGTTCTGCCTCGTGCACCTTGGCGCGCCAGTGCAGTGCCTCGACCGTCTGCTCCGCACCGAGCGCGATGAGCACGCCTAGCACGATGATGCCGACTTCCTTCAGAAACTCGCGGAAGTTGTGGATCGGGTTTGGCTTGTGGATTTCCATCGGCGCCTCACGCTCCTGAGTTGAATGCAGGATCGCTCACCGGGCATGCTCGACGCCGTGCGACTGTTCACGGATTTTCGTGAGAACTTCACCGGGACGGAGTGGGGACGGACTCCGGCACTCGAAACCTGTTGGCAGGAGCAACCCCTCGCTCACTGCGTGTGCTTGCCGGATGTCAAACCGGCGTCCCACTTCTCCAGCATCACCACCTGTCGTGAATCGTGTTCACTGGCGTGCCGGCGGATCATCACGAAAGCGCCGCCTGGAAGCACGTCGAACGGCTCCTCCCCACTGGAAAACCCGCTCGCCGCGAACAGGCCGTGCTGCTTGCCGAGCGTGAACTGATCCCCGGGCGCTATCTCCGCGACCATCATGCTATCGGCGGTGAGATAGAAGAGCTCCCTTCCGTCGTGTGACCACCGTGGCAACCCGGGCCCGTGCAGCGAAACTTGCCACCGCCCACCGCGGCTGCTGTCCATGGGCCGAACGTATAGCTGATAAGTGCCCGATTCGTTGGAGAGATATGCCAACCATCTGCCGTCCGGTGACACCGCGGGTGCGCCTTCCGCGTTGGCGGTGGCCTGTATGGCGACGTCGGGCGTGGACGGCGCTGCAAGCGTGTGTGCAAAAATGTGGGCTGCCTCCGATCCCCCGTACCGCGTATACAACATCCTGCCGGTGCCGGGAGTGAGCGCGAGGTTCTGCAGGAGATGATCACCCACTCGAAACGTCAACTGCGGCGCGGTTGTGCTGCCAGGATCGACTTGATATACGCCGCCGCTCCCGGTGCTCGACATGGTGGTGAAATAGAGTGTGCTGCCGTCGGAGTTGAAAATGGGATCCCTGCACTCGAATCCCGGTAATGCGTAGTGACTCAGCGCACCGCTTCGGAGGTCGCGGATCTCGATATCCTCGCCCGTCGTTGATACGATGCCAGCCGCCACGCGCGCACCGTCGCGCGATGCCGCCACGGACTCGAAATCGCGGACCCACGTCGAGTCGATAGGTGCCACCGCCCCGTCGCTGCTTACCCGAACCAGATCGCGTAGCTCCCCGGCCGCCGCCCCGGTCACATAGATCATCCGGCCGTTTGCCGCGACGTCGAAGGGCACGATGCCGTAGGCCTCGATCGAGAGTCCGGTCGCAACTGTCTGTCCTGCGCCTGTGACTCGGCCAGCCGCGACATCGAAAGGCAGCGCGATCAACGAGCCATCGGCGCGGACTACCAGCAAGTGACCGGGAACGTAACGGGCCAGAATCCCCTGCATCAGCACTCTGGATCCGGTCGTGCGGCCGTCAGCGATGGCAATCCTGTAGTGCGACACATCGGCGTAGTCTCGCGGTATTACCGTGAACAGGACCCCGTGGCCGTCCGGCAGCTCTGACGGGTTTGTGGCTAATTCTCCAGAATCGGTCCTCGCGAGAATTTCCAACGCACCGCCCGCTACTGCCATACGGCTCAGGCCGCGCTGCGATGTAACCACGAGATGATCGTCGTCGCTCCACGTAAATGGCAGCACCACGCCGGTCGTGTCACCCACCGCAGCCAATCCCGTCCCGTCAACATTGACGACGTAGATGCCGCCGGGCCCGCTGAATGCCACACGGCGTCCATCGGGCGAGAATACGGGGCCTTGACCGCCGTCCGTCACTTCGAGCGGCGTGGGCTCCAGTGCGGCTCCGCGGCGGATCCAGATGCGCGTTCCGCGGGCACCAGCAGCCGCGTACGCCAGTTCGGAGCCATCGGGCGACAGGGCGAGACTTCCGACGGGCATCGCGGTATCTGGAAGCGACAGAGTGACACGCCATGGTGGCGAGGACAGCATGGATGACTCGCCGTGATGCGGGCGTAACCATCCCCAGGCCGCCGCAGCCGAAGCAATGATTGCGATCGCGGCGAGCAGCACCATCGCGCCATGCTGAGCATTCGCCGACCGTCCTGCGCGCGAGTGTGCTGCCGTGCGAGATCTGGTGAACGTCGTATCTGACAGTGCGCGCGCGAACTCGGCGGCGCTCGGAAACCGATCAGCCGGCAGTTTTTCCAGCGCTGTGAGCAATGCATCTTCAACCGCCGGTGGGATCGTTTTACGTAGCTCGCGCGGCGGTACGGGCACCGACGTCATGACCTTGGCGACGATGGCCTGCGCACTTGGTCCGGTGAACGGCGGCTCGCCCACCAGCATCTCGTACGTTACGGCACCGAGCGAGTAGATGTCCGAGCGCGGGCCGATCTCGCGCTCGCCCATGGCCTGCTCGGGGCTCATGTACTGCGGAGTGCCGAGCGAAAGGCCAGTCTGCGTCATGCGCTGACCGCCCGCCTGCTGCACTGCTAGCGCAATACCGAAGTCAGCGACAAGGGCATGGCCGTTCTGAAGCAGGATGTTCTCAGGCTTTATGTCACGATGCACCACGCCGCGGCCGTGTGCGTACTCGAGTGCGTCGGCTGCCTCGCACGCAATGCGGACAGCGTCGCCCACAGAGAGCTGCTTCTCGCGTTCCAGTCGCGGGCGCAGTGTCTCGCCATCGACGTACGGCATCACGTAGTACAGCAGTCCGTCCGCCGATCCCGAATCGAACAGCGGAAGAATATGTGGATGCTGCAGATTCGCGGTGAGCTCGATCTCCTTGAGAAAGCGGTCTGGTCCCAGCACCGCAGACAGCTCTGCGTGCAAAACCTTTATGGCAACTTTGCGGTGATGCTTGACGTCCTCGGCGAGATACACAGTCGCCATGCCACCCGCACCAAGCTCGCGCTCGATGTGGTAACGATCTGCAAGCGATGACCCAACGCGCGCCGCGGACTCAGTCATTCGATCTTCCAGGAGAGGAGCCGCAAACATAGCTTGCGCGGCAAATCACGGCGCGGCATCGGACGGTGTTCTGGCGTCTGCAAGGAATGCCTTGAAGTCGGGATCAGTGCGGATCCGGTCCCACGCCGGGTCGATCCGCAGGAGTTGCGCGGAGCAGACGAAGCCAGCCGTTGAGGAAGCGAGCAACTTGCGCAGGATCGCAACCGCGTCCTTCGCATCACCACTGCGCACGTAAATCGTGGCCAGTCGCATGAGGACACCCGAACCCTCCACCGCGTCTCGCGACGTTGGCAGCAGCTCGGTCGCACGGCGGCCCGCACTGATCGCTTCGGGCGTTCTGCCAAGCCCCGCGTACGACAGGCCGAGCCAGCTCCAGCCGTCGGCATCAGTCGTGTCTGCCCGCACCTGCGCCTCAAGTGTGCGTCGAGCGGCGTCGAACGCTCCACGCGCGCGGATCGTATCGCCCTTTTCCGCCCACGCCTGGCCGACGAGTAATGCGGCTGGAATTGGTCCGGGAGACTGCGGTTCGTACACTACGGTGGGGCCGTGCGTCATGATCGCGAGCGCGCTGTCTGGTTGCCGCAGCAGCCACGCGATCTCGAATCCGACCGCGGAGGTCTCCCCTTTTGGGTCCGTGCGCGCCGGAATCGTCGCCCAGGCCGCGCGCGCGCGCGCCGGCTGTCCAGCGACGGCGAGCACCCACCCCTTCTGAACGAGAGACTGGTAGTTGTCAGGCTGGATCGCAAGGGCGCGGTCGAATGCCGTCACTGCGTCATCGTATTGTCTCGCCAACGCGAAACTGTTGCCGAGTTGCGTCGCCCACGTCGCGTTTCTCGGGTCCAGCAACTCTGCACGCCGGAATGCGGTGATCGCAGCTTGCACGTTGCCCTGACGGCGGGTGACGAGCGCGAACGCAGCGGCCACTCGCGCGTCGTTTGGGAGACTCTGACGCGCGATGTCGAACTCCTGCAGTGCAGCTGCATAGTCGCGGTGTCCCCAGTAGTGCACGTAGCCCATTGCAAGGTGCGCCTCGGCGAGGTTGGGCTCGAGCGCCAACGCATGCTGCGCCTCTCTTGTGGCGCCATCCAGTTTGGCCTGAGAGTGATCGAAGCCGAGCCAATAGGCGTAGCTATCGACGTAGGAGAGCCGCGCGTACGCGAGCGCAAAACGCGGGTCGAGCGCGATAGCTTGGCGATACAGGAGCGCAGCTCGAGCGGCGAGGGTTGCCGGATCCCCCGCCGCAGTCCCTTCCGTTTGATTGACGGCGTAGTCGGCTTCGAGGAAGAGGTCGTACGCTGCCGCGTTCTGTGTGGGGACACTGGCGACACGCGCCGACTCGCCAGGGAGAAGCTGTGCCTTGAGTGCGTCGGCCACATGCTGCGCAATTTCGGACTCGACCGCGAAAATACTATTGACGGTACCGTCGTAGCTGTCTGCCCAGAGTTGTGCGCCCGAGTGCGCGTCGACCAATTGCACTGCCACGCGCACCTGATTGCCCGAGCGCTGTACACTCCCCTCCAGGAGAGTCGCAACTCCAAGTTGCTCTGCTACGTGCGCTACATCTTGCGGGTGGCTCGCGTACTGCGCGGCGGATGTGCGCGCGATCACCTTCAGCTCGTGGATTCCGGCCAAACGCGTGAGGATCTCGTCCTGCGTTCCGGCGGCGAAGTACGCGTTGCTCGTGTCCGCGCTCAGGTTGTCGAATGGGAGCACGGCTACGGATTTCGCAGACACCGCAGCCGTGCCGACCGCCTCGGCATGGCTGTGATGCCAGTAGCGGTAACCGGCACCGCTCGCGATGAGCACGATCGCCAAAATCGCCGCCGTCACCGCAAGCGGTGAGCGGCGCCCCGGCGCGGGATGTTCGCGACGCGACGAAGCCGAATTCACCGGCGCGCTGTCGGTACTTCCAGCGTTGAGCGTTGTCGTGCCGTCGAGGATCGCTATCAGCGACTCCGCGTTCCGGGGCCGATCCGCCGGATTCTTTTCGAGACACTGCATCACGATTGCAGCGATGGGTGTCGGGATACTGGAGCGGCGTTTCGCAACTGGATCGGGCACTTCGGTCACGTGTGCAGCCAGGATCTGTTGCATCGTCGCGCCGATGAACGGTGGACGACCGGTGAGCATCTCGTACGCAACAACACCGAGCGCGTAGAGATCAGCGCGTGAATCGACCTGTGGATCGGCCGCCGCCTGCTCGGGTGACATGTACGTCGGTGACCCGAGTGTCATGCCCGCTGTGGTGAGCGTCGTGCGGACGGTGCCCCCAAGTGTGCTCGCTACATCGCTCACGGCCTTAGCCACGCCGAAGTCCGCGACGAGTGCGTGGCCGTCGGACAGGAGGATATTCTCCGGCTTCACGTCGCGGTGAACCACGCCGTGTCGGTGCGCGTACGCGAGCCCGTCCGCCACGTCGCGAATTATGCGACACGTCTCGCTTATGGGGAGAGCGCCCTCGCGCGCAAGCCTGGCGCGGAGCGATTCACCTTCCACGTAGGGCATCACATAGTACAGCGCATCGTCCTCCGCACCCGAGTCGTACAGCGCAAGCACGTGCGGGTGCGTGAGTCGCGCTGCGATTTCTACCTCGCGCAGAAAGCGCACTGCGCCGAGGGCGTGGGCAAGATCAGCGTGAAGGACCTTGATCGCGACCTTGCGATGGTGCTTGAGATCTTCCGCGAGATACACGGTGGCCATACCGCCCGCACCCAGTTCGCGCTTGATCGCGTACCTGTCCGCAAGGGCGCTGCGCAGCCTGTCGAGCGGATCGGCGGTGTAAGTCATGGACGCAGCAACGTACGATTCAGTGGCTGGTGCGGCAACCGGACAGTTGTGGCCAGCAGCGGCCCCACACGACTCCAAGTCAGGTCAGCGTCGTGGTCATGCCGCGACACGCAGATCAACTCTGTGCGCGCAAGTGAGCGCTGTTTGAGACAAAGTCACACCCCACCTCTCGCCACGTGCACATAGCTACGGACCAGACTTGTGCGTGAGATCGTCGAACCAATGCTCGACGAGCACCAGACCCTGATCCTGGTCGCGCGAGCGAATGACGAGGAATTGCTGATCGTTCATACCGACCGCGAATGGGTTGGCGCTGATGCCAACCGCCTGGGTCGCAGCCGGCGTAAGCGAGTCGCGACGGATGACGCCGAACTCGGGCGACGTTCGGACAGCGGCGGACATGAGACGAGAGCCCTTGGTCCGATAGAATAGCTCATGTCCTGAGTGTGACCAGCGCGGCGAGTTACCTCCGCCGATCGAGACCTGCCACTTGCCCGCGTTCACATCGGGGAACGGCTGGACGTACACTTCCCACTGCCCGGACTCGGTCGACCCGTACGCGAGCCAGTGCGAATCGGGCGAGAAGCTTGGCCCATACTCCGCGAACCTTGCGCCTTTCGAGAGTACGCGAGCCGTCGAGTCGCCGCGCCGCAGAAGCGTGATGTGAGAGGGTGCTTCAACGATTGCAATCCACTGCCCGTCCGGACTCCAGGACGCATCCATGATCGGCGTGGGGCGACGCA
>DATNDS010000074.1:0-6975 GCA_035553215.1 Gemmatimonadaceae bacterium | reverse complement strand
CGACTCTGGCACGGGGAGCGCGCTGGCGAGTCGCGTGAGTTCGGCCGCGAGTTGCGCCGAATCGGGGGAGGTGAGACCCTCAATGGAGTCGAGCGGCACGGGAGAGACAGCGCCCCGTACGAAGGCCACGGACCAGTCCGGGGATGGTGCGCCGGTGGTGGCCTGCTGCACGGTAGCGCGGGGCCATTCGATGCATGCGTCGCCGACCCACGTGGTGCCCGTGAGCGCTCCGACTCGTGCGCTGTCCTCGGCGCCGTTCCGGGCCTGGAGTTCGACACGCGCATTGTGGAGGGACTCCAGATCGAAGCGGACCGTGTCGGGAAGTGCGCTGTCGACGTACTGTGGGAAGACCACCCACGCGGCTGACGGCGTGTCACCTCGCACGAGCAGCATGGTGCCGGCGGATGGATCCCAGGCTGGCGCCGATGCAGGCGCGGAGTCGGGCGGTTCGGATATTGATTCCGCTGGCGTTGCCGCGGAGACGTCGTGGCGAGGGGTAGACGGCGGCGCCTTTTCGCATGCACTCGATGCCGCCACGGCAACTACGACCGTCGCCATACCAATGCGCGACGCGTACCACACCAATGAGCGCATGTGCCAAATCTTCCGCGGCGGTGACCAATGGTCAATGAGCAAGTCTCATGCGCTGAGCACGCCGCACCATGCGCGCGTCGGAAAACACCAGAACAATCGACGCGCTTCACAGGTCGCCTTTGCCGGAGTGACGTCCCGTCTTACGCGAGTACCTTACTTCTGTCGCGCCGGCAGAAACCGCCCGACCAGGTCCCAGTGCCACGCATCGCGTTGCACGCCGGTGCGCGGGTCCTTGAGTGGTTTGTACTGGAGGTATTCCGCCTGAAGCCCGGCTCGGCGCCCATAGGCCAGGAGCTTCTCGCGATCGGTGGAGACCAGGTGCGCCATAGGGCGCCCCTTCCAGATATGGCGGTGCAGCCAGAGTCCACCGTCCATCGCGTACAGCATGCCGTCCAGCCGTTTCTCGAATTCGCGATACGGAGCGGGAGCGCGTGCGTGCGGCGTCACGACGCTGGACCCATCAGGGGGCGACTACTGGCAGGTGAGCGCCGACTCCTGCGTGGCGGGGGACACGGCCGCGGCAGTCCCCATGTAGATCCCGCACCTGGTGCTCGTGGAGGAGTGCGTCGTCGTTGCGGACCATCCCGAGCCCGTCGCCTCTGGAATGGTCAGCGTCACGTGGACGGAGGGGATGAAATTCAGATTCGTCAGGCTCGAGGTGTACGTGTTGTACGAAAAGAAATACCCCTCCTCGGCCGTCGCGAGATTGCGGAGGTCGGATTTCATCGCAGCCGTGTACGCCCGCCCCTTCGTGGTTTCGAACTTCGGAACGGCGATCGCGGCCAGCACACCAATGATCACCACGACGATGAGCAGTTCGATCAATGTGAAGCCGGAACGTCTGAAATGGCGCATACGAAATCCGGGTGCTCGAGGAGGAACCGCGCGGATGTGACACGGCTCGCACCACTGTGCAAGGCAATGCCGGTGCCGGGCTGTAGTGTCTCATGCAAGTCAAGGCTGGTGCGAAGCTTAGCCCTTCAGGAACAGACCGGTCCGGTCATTCTGTCCGGTCGATTTGCAATGGGCGTGGCACTCTGCAAGAGCTACTTCGTACAGCCAATGACGTTCTTGACCGTCGCCGGCGGGAGGGGGAGCGCCGAGCCGTAGAAGACGGCGCAGCTCGCGGCGGAACCCGCGCGCGTAATACGGGCCGACCAGCCGGTGGCATCAGCCGCCATGATCTGGACAGTGGTACCCGGAGAGTGGGTGATCTTGAGCGCGGTGGTATCCGCGGTATAGGTGTTCTTGCTCCCCCAGTACGCCGCCTGAGCATTGGCGAGATTCTGGAGATCCGTGACCATGGCTGCCGTGGACCTGTTGCTCCGGTAGGCGGTGAAGCGCGGGAGCACGATGGCCACGATGATGGCGACGATAATGATGACGACGACCAGTTCGAGAACCGAGAAGCCGGCGCGGGGCGCGCGAGTCGAGAAGCGAGTCATCCGAGATCGGGGGCGGAGAGTCGTGAACCAGCGTGTGGTCAGTACTTGGTGTCCAGCCAGTTGTCGCCGACGCCGATGTCCACCACCAGTGGAACCGACAGCTGGGTGGCGTGCTCCATCTCCTGCTTCACCAGGACCGTGATATCGTCCACTTCGTCGGGCGGAGCCTCGAAGACCAGTTCGTCGTGCACCTGCAGAATCATTTGCGTGCGGGCGCCAGCGGCGCGTAACGCATGGTGGATACGGATCATCGCAATCTTGATCAGGTCGGCCGCGGAACCCTGGATGGGAGAATTCGTGGCCGTGCGTTCACCGAACTGCCGGATGTTGAAGTTCCGGTCCCGCAATTCGGGAATATAGCGCCGGCGCCCGAAGATCGTCTGGACATACCCGTTGTCGCGCGCGTACGCGACCATGGAGTCGAGATAGTTCCGCACGCCGCGGAATCGCTCGAAATATTCATCGATGAAGCGCCGGGCTTCGCTCCGGTCGATGCGCAACTGGCGCGAGAGCGAGTTGGCCCCCTGCCCATAGATCGTGGCGAAGTTGATCGTTTTGGCGCGGGCGCGCATGTCGGGCGTAACCGCGTCGAGCGGGACGTTGAAAATGATCGCGGCGGTCTGCCGGTGAATGTCGCCGCCCGCGCGAAACGCCGCCACGAAGGCCTCGTCGCCGGAGAGGTGCGCGAGCAGTCGCAGCTCGATCTGGGAATAGTCGGCGGCGATGAAGCGCCAGCCGGCCCTGGGAACGAAGCCGCGACGGATGTCGCGGCCCAGTTCGGTCCGGATGGGGATGTTCTGCAGATTCGGATCGCTCGACGACAGGCGTCCCGTCGCGGCGACCGTCTGGTTGAAGGACGTGTGGATGCGGTGCGTCTCGGGGTGGATCAGCGCCGGCAGCGCGTCCAGATATGTGCTTTCCAGCTTGGCAAGCTCGCGGTACTCCATGAGCAGCTCCGGCAGGGCGTGTCCCTGGTCAGCCAGCTCCTGAAGCACGCTCGCATCGGTGGACGGGCCGGTGGCCGTCTTCTTGAGCACCGGGAGCTGGAGTTTCTCGAAGAGAATCTCGCGCAGCTTCGGGTTGGAGTTGATGTTGAATTGCGTCCCAGCCTCGGCGTAGATGCGCTGCTCCACCGCGGCGCGCGCGCGCTGGAAGCGCTCCTTGAGCGATGCGAACCAGTCGGTATCAATGGCGACGCCAATCCACTCCATCTCCGCGAGCACATCCACGAGGGGCAGCTCGATCTCCTGGAAGAGCGACGTGAGTGCGTACGACTCGAGCTGCGGCGTGAAGCGTTCGCGCAGTTGAAGCGTCATGTCCGCGTCTTCACACGAATAGTCGCGCGCGGCCTCCACGCCGCACTCGTCGAATCGCATGGCATGCTTGCCCTTGCCCACCAGTTCGGCGTAGGTCGTCATGCGATGATCGAGAAATTCCAGCGCGAGGAGGTCCAGTCCATGCGAACGGCGGCCGGGATCGAGCAGATAGCTCGCGATCATCGTATCGAAGTCGAGGCCGCGGAGCGTCACGCCTTCGCGGCGCAGCACCAGCAGATCGTACTTCGCGTTCTGACCGGTCTTGCGTACCGTGGGATCCTCGAGAAGCGACCGCAGCGGAGCCATCTCCGGCGAGTCCAGAAGCGGCAGATTGCACACGGGCACGGGAACGTCGGCCGGGGGCACCGTCATGACGTCGGCCGCGCTCCGTTTGGAGCTGGAGCGCGCCGGACGGCGCGTGGCGGCCGCGGCCGGCACCTCTGCGGCACTCACGCCAGAGAGGAGATCACCCTGCATGGGCGTGGGCGCACGGTGGCGCAATGGCAGGTAGTACGCCTCGTTGGCCGCGACCGCGATCGAAATGGATACGAGCGTGGACCGCAGCGGATCCACCTGCTGCGGACTCTCCGGATCGATCACCGTTTCGGTGTCCACCGCGATGTACGGCGCGCGGCGGGCGCGCGCGATCATGGCGAGCATGGCGGGAATCGTGTCCACCGTGACGTACCTGGTGCGTGCGGCCGCCGCGGGCGGCGCGGCGGCCGTGGCATGTTCCCGGGCCAGCGTATGGAACTCCAGCGCGACGAACAGCTCCTTGAGCCGCGCATGATCCGGCTCGGCGGCGGCCAGCGCGTCCAGATCGAGCCGGATGGGTAAATCGTCGCGAATTGTTACCAATTCACGGGACAGGCGTGCATTGTCCGCTTCCGCCAGCAGCGCCTCGCGCGGGCGCTTTTTCGTGAGCTCGGCCGCGTGCGCGAGGATGTTGTCCAGCGAGCCGTACGTCGCCACCAGGTCGCGCGCGGTCTTGTCGCCGATGCCGCGCACTCCGGGTACGTTGTCCGACGAATCGCCGACGAGCGCCAGATAGTCAATGACGTGTTCCGGCGGCACGCCAAGCCGGTCGCTGGCGTTGTCCATGCTCACCCAGTGCTCCTCCACGCTCGCGGGTCCGCCGCGTCCGGGGTTGAGCAGCCAGACGCCAGGCCGGACAAGCTGCTGAAAGTCCTTGTCGCCCGAAACGATGACAACATTCACATGCCGGTCCCCCGCCTCGCGCGCGAGCGTACCAATGACGTCGTCCGCCTCGTAGCCGTCGAGCGCCAGCACCGGGACGTTGTACGCGTCGAGGATTTCACTGATGCGCTCCATGCCCCGGTCGAAGTCCGCCTGCAGCTCGTCGGTGAGCTTCTCACGCGTGGCCTTGTAGGCCGGGTACCGCTCGTGACGGAACGAGAGGCCGGAGTCGTGCACCCAGCCGAGGTATTCGGGCCGGTGCGACTCCACGAGGCGCTGCAGGAAATTGACCACTCCCCAGGCCGCGGAGGTGTTTTCCCCGCGGCTGGTCTTCAGCGGGCGTGAGATGAGCGCGAAGAACGCCCGGTAGATGAGCGCGTAGCCATCGATGAGAAAGAGACGCGGAGCCGGAGGCGATTCCATGGCTGAAAGTTCGTCATGCGACGCGCCGATGACCAGCCTTGCGCCCGATGGGTGACACGACGCGGAAACGCCCCGTTCCTGGGAGAGCGGGGCGTTTCGGCAAGCCGGCCGTCAGTCCGATGACACGAGCCCGGGAGAGGGCTGTCGCGCGGCAGAGTGATGCGGCTTGTGTGCGGAGGTGGTCAGCTGACCTTCTGAACGTTGGCGGCGTGGAGACCTTTGTCGCCGTTCTGGATCTCGAACTCGACCTCCTGTCCTTCGGAAAGCGTTTTGAAGCCGTCCATCGCGATGGCGGAGAAATGCACGAAGACGTCTTCTCCGCTCTCCTGTTCAATGAAGCCGTAGCCCTTGGCATCATTGAACCACTTCACTTTCCCTCTGGTCATGCGCGCTGCCTCCTGCGAGGTGAAACGGATCCTGCACCACGGTGTGCGGGGCGGGCCGTCGGCGGCTCGCGAGCGCCTATATAGGTTCAGCCCGATTCTTTGTCAAGAGAACAGCATGCGGCGCAACAGGATACTGCCGGCGGCCATTGCATGGGAATGTGATGCATCGACGCATCACGCCGATCAGGGAACCCGTGCCTCTCGCGCCATCTGAACCAGAAGCGGGGTGCGCACGGTGTCGGCCAGCCCGAGGACGGCTGCGGATACGGTGAAGCGACCCGCGCCCAGAGGCGCGAGCGGCAGATGAAACGTCGCGCTGCCCACGATGCTGTCGCCGGCGAACAGCGCCGTGTCCTGTTGCACTACGCGGGATTCCCTGTCGAGCACTGTGGCGAGTAGCCGGGTGCCCGAAGCCACTCCGTAGCCTTCCACGTAGACTGTTGCCACGGAGTCGTGTCCGGCATGCATCGCATCACGCGGATTGACGACCAGGCGGGGGACGGAATCGAGCCGCATGCGGGGCATTACACTGTAGGCGATCACGGGAGGCGCGAGCGATCGCGCGCCCAGTCGCGGCACCATGAGCCGGGTCCGGACGGTGGTGCCATTCGCGCCATTGGCATCGCGAACATCGACGATCAGCGTGGCGTCGCCCGGCGGAAGCGTCAGGTATCGCTGGAAGATGATGCGTGCATCCCCATCCATCGCTTCGCCGGACGAACTCACGCGGACGGTTTCACGATTCGCCGTGCGCGCGAGGACGCGCTTGCCCTGGCGGGCCTCGAGCACGACCTCGTAGCGGGCATGCCGCGTGGCACCGTCCTCGGCAAACGTCAGCGCCTGGTTGGCGAAAGACAATGCCACGAGCGCGAGCGTACTGTCCGCGGTGCGTGCGGCGAAGTAATGCACGACGCCAACGAAAGGAAAGTGCGCATCGCTCACGATGAGCCCCGCATCGCGGTAGAGACTGATGGCATCCGGAGAGGCCGTAGCTGTGGCGAGCGGGTCCGCGGCTGAACTGTCACCCTGCGACGACTCCGGGTGGTGGCCGAAATACGTGCACGCGGAGAACAGTGCCACGACTGGAGCAACCATCAGAACACGCATCGTGCTTGCTCCCTTCTCGAGTGATCGTTAGCTTCGCGGCGTGACCCGCGAAAATCTTTCCGGAACCACCCTGGCCGGGTATGCGCTACAGGATAGAGTCGGCGAGGGCGGAACAGCAGTAGTCTATCGCGCCGAGCATCCATCCCACGGAACGGTGGCGGTCAAGGTGCTCCGCGAGAAATTGCGCAGCGATCAGACCGCGATCGCGCGTTTTCTCCGCGAAGCCTCCTACGGCACGCGCGTGCAGCATCCCAATGTCGTGCGCACCATCGAGATCGGGGATGCGGGTACGGGACTCCATTTTCTCTCTACGGAATGGGCGCCGGGCGAGCTGCTTGAAAGTTACGCCAAGCGCAATGCGCCGCTTGCGCCCGCCGAAGTGGCGGAGATCATTGGACAGATCGCCGATGCGGTCCAGGCCGCGCACGCTGCGGGAATCATTCATCGAGACCTGAAGCCGGACAACCTGATGTACGATCCGGCAACCAGGCAGGTCAAGCTGCTGGA
>DATNDS010000073.1:0-3549 GCA_035553215.1 Gemmatimonadaceae bacterium | reverse complement strand
ATCCCCATGGTAGGCCAGAGTCACGCTGCGCGGCGTGTCCATGGAGAAGTACGGAACTGTGCCCTGATGATAGGTCGCCGCGAAGCAGGCCGCGGCGCAGAGCGCCATGTTCTGGTTGTCGTTGTTTGTGGCGGCCGTGCTGACGCTGAGGTAGTGCGTGTAGGTGTACGTCACCGTCGTCGTGCCCTCGTTGAGTGCGTTGTCGAAGGCCACGCCTTCGAGCGTGTTCGCTCCGCTCGCCAACGTGACGCTGCCGATAGAGGTGGCGTATGCGCCGCACCCCAGGTGCGAGCTCGTCACGTACGTGAAGTTCGCGGTGACGTTCGCGCTGTTCAGGTAAATGAAGTGCGAGCGCAGGCTGACGTTGTCGCACCAGGTGATGGTGACCGATACGCTAGTGGGGGAGACGACAGTCTCGGAGCCCGGCGAAATCGTGACGACTGGTGGCGTGACATCACTGCCGCCGACGTTTGGCGCGGCGCCGCCCTGGTGCCCGGGCTGCGTGGATTGCTGCGCGCCAACGTGTGGTGGAACGGACAGCATGACTGCCGCCAGCGCAAGAATCAGGCAGAACGCGATGTGAGTGAAGCCTGCCGGAGCACGGAATCGCATGAGGCACGCTCGGAGCCGAGGGAGTGAGAGCCGTCGGAACGAGCGCACGCCTTATCACAACGCATGCCGCGTGGCTTTTTTGGCGGATACGCTTGCAGCACAATGTTTTACGGATTTTCCACCCAATTTGGATTCGCATGCATTCGCGCGAATTCGCATTCCATTCGCGCGAATCCGTGCGAATTCGTGCATATGCTGAGGCTGCTCCGTCCACGCGATCAAGCGCACTCATCAGTTTACTTCCCTATTGCGCGGCAGAATAGAACTTATTAATACTTGCTCCGTTCACCGATGTCGGTGCATAAACATCGTCCGTTTCCGTCGCTGCCGCTGGTGACATTTCATGCGGAGTCCGCATGTTCACCGCTCTCCCCTCGACGGTTGGTTCGGTCGAAACGCCTGGTGAGGCATGTGTCACGACTGCCCTCACCCTCGCACCAGGCGTCTCACGTGAGTACCTCGTCTATCACCGCGTTTGTCCGTGCCGAATCACGCCCGACGGCAGAATCGTCGTGGCTGCCGCGCCCGACGCGCTGCTTCCGGAAGCACTGGACGATCTCGGCATCGCCTATGGTTGCGAGACGCTCAGCGAGGACGCCTCCGGCGATGAGGTCGACCGCCTGATCGCACGCCTCACCACCGAGAGCGATCGCCTGATCGAGATCTCGCGCGGCGATACGCTGGACAACGATGACCTCACCGCTGATGTCCGCGACCTGGCGACACAACCGCCAGTCGTCCGCTACGTCAATCTTCTCGTCCGCGATGCCGCCGATGCCGGCGCGAGCGACATCCACCTGCAAGCCACCCGTACCGGACTCTCGACACGTTTTCGTCTGGACGGAGTTCTGGTTCCCGCACCCGAAGCGCCGGTAGAGCTGGCGCAGGCCATCGTTTCGCGAATCAAGCTGCTCGCCGAACTGGACATCGCCGAGCACCGGCGTCCGCAGGACGGCCGCATCCGCGTGCGCTTGCCGGCGCAGGAGCTCGACCTCCGCGTCTCCACGGTGCCCACCATGTACGGCGAGAGCGTCGTCCTCCGGCTGCTGGATCGGGGCGGCAGGCCGGTCGGGCTCGAAGAACTCGGCATGCCCGCGGACATGCTCGATCGCATGCTCAACCTCGCGCGCAGGCCGAATGGCATGGTCCTCGTCACGGGACCCACGGGATCCGGCAAGACGACCACGCTCTACGCCGCACTCCGGTTGCGTGACACCGCCGCCGAGAAACTCATCACGGTGGAAGATCCGATCGAGTACCAGCTTCCGGGCGTAGCGCAGGTGCCGGTGAACGTGCAGGCCGGCGTCACCTTTGCCACGGCGCTCCGCTCCATTCTCCGGCAGGACCCGGACGTGCTCATGATCGGCGAGATGCGCGACAGTGAGACCGCAACGCTCGCGGTGCAGGCGGCAATGACCGGCCACCTCGTGATGTCCACGCTGCACACCAATGACGCGCTGGGCGCGGTTCCACGCCTCATTGACCTCGGCGTTCCCCCGTATCTCGTCGCGGCCACGCTGGACGCGGTGATGGCGCAACGTCTGGTGCGCCGTATCTGTGCACACTGCCGCACGGACATTTCGCGGGACGCTTTCAGTTCGCTCCTGAGCGGTATGCGATCCACTCCCGATGTGCCGCTGCCGCGCACGCTCGCGCGCGGCGCGGGTTGCGCCGCGTGCCGGGGCACGGGATACAGCGGACGGCTCGGCGTGTTCGAGCTGCTGGAGCTCGATGATTCCATGAAAGAAGCCATTGCGACCGGCGCAAGACGAAGTGCGCTGGCATCGCTCGCGGAGCGAAGCGCCTGGCGCCCGCTGGCGCACGATGGTTGGGCCAAGGTGGCGGCTGGCATGACCACAGTGGAGGAAGTGATCCGGGTGGTACACACCTGATTCGACAAGGCGCCCGACAATGCGATTCCATTCGCGAAAGGGCTTCACGCTGTTGGAACTGCTGGTCGTACTCGCGATCATCGCGACACTGGTCGCGGTGGTGGCACCCTCTGTCTTCCGAAATGTGGGCGATGCGAAGACCGATGCGGCGAAGAGCCAGATCGAGATCTTCGCGCTTGCCCTCGATTCGTACCGACTGGACAACGACGTCTATCCCAGTACGCAGCAGGGACTGGCGGCGCTCCGCGCGATGCCGGTCGCCGGCGATCATCCGCGCAACTGGCGCGGGCCGTACCTGCGCAAGGATGTACCGCTCGACCCGTGGGGACGACCGTACGTGTACGTCGCCCCCGGCATCGAGAACCCCGCCTCGTACGATCTCTACACGCTGGGACGCGATGGAAAGACTGGCGGCGATGGGGAAGATGCGGATCTGACCTCCTGGGGCGGACCGGTGCATCCATGAGCATCCGAATCACTCTTTGCGCGGGAGCGATGTGACGGCGGGCCTGAGTTCCGGGGCGCACGCGCTCGATCGCGGCCCCGCGCACGTGCAGCGGCTTTCGGCGCGGGACGCGGCGCTCGGACTTCGCGTACTCGCCACGCTGCTGGAGAGTGGCCTCCCCGTGCGGCGCGCCCTCACTGCGCTCCCCCAGCTCGTCCCCGCGTCGTGGCGCGCCGCGTTGCCGTCCATCCAACAGGCGGTGCGCGAAGGCACGCCACTCGGCACCGCGTTCGAACGCAGCTCGCTCGGGCTGCCGCAGGTTGTAATCGGAATGATTCGCGCGGGAGAGGCCGGAAGCGGACTCGCCGCGGCGGTGGCGCGGGCGGCGGGCTACACGGAAGCGCAGGCCGCGACGCGCGCCGCGGTGCGGAGCGCCCTCGCCTATCCCGCCGTGCTCGCGGTCGCGGGACTCGGATCGGTCGGTGTGCTGGTGGGCGTCGTGCTCCCGCGCTTCGCGTCCATTCTGGCCGATCTCGGACAGGCGCTGCCACCCACGACGCGCCTCGTACTGCACGTCGCCGCCGCCGTACGCGCCGGTGC